>JAICUE010000276.1 GCA_025936015.1 Gemmatimonadaceae bacterium | reverse complement strand
TCGATGCCACCGACAGCCCCGAACGCATCCCGTTCGCGTTCGACGTCGGCGAGGGAATCGACGAGTGCACGGACGGCGGGCTGGTCGCGCAGTGCCGGCGCGTCGGCGAGTGCACGATAGGAAGCGGCGAGCGGCGATTGCTCGGCGCGGGCGATGAGACTTCCAAGATTGGTCACGATCGCCGCGATCGAATCGCGCCGCGCAACGACATCGGGTGGGAGGGAGTCGACCGCTGGCGCGGCAACTGGACGCGAGAGAATCTCGCGCGCGGATGCCAGCGATTGCTCGGCGCTGTCGAGCCGCGCTCGGTCACGATCGATCGCGGCGAGCAGGCGCGTCGTGTCACGCCATTCGTTAGGCGCCGGCGCGACCACCGCGGCTGCGCGCTGCGCCTGGCGCGGCAGCGCGACGAGCGTCAGCAGTGCCGCGATGAAGACGACGAGCGCGACGAGCCCGATGCGCAGCGGCCGGCGGAGCACGTTGCGCGCGCGCGCATTGATCCAGTGCGAGCTCGCTGCGCCGCGGCGACCGATCCGAGGTGGAGTGGGGGGCATCAGTGGCCAGTATCTCGTCGCGGCGGAAAGCGCACAAGACTGAGCGCCTGACGGATGTGACGAAGGCGGAAGCGCATGCGCCTCCGCCTTCGTTACATCGTGCGACCGCCCGTGTTACTGAACGGTGATCGAGCCCTTCATCCCCATCGCGGCGTGCGGCTCGCAATGGTAGTTGTAGGTGCCAGCGGGGACGTTCGCGAAGGAGACGGTGTAGGTCTCGTTCGGCGTCATCATCATCGGGCTGGTGAGCTCCTTCATCTGGTTCGGCATGTTCGCCGAGAGCTGCGCCTGCGCGGGTGCTGGGGTGTCGACGAACGCGACGTTGTGCGGGCCGCCGGACACCATCACCCACTTGATGCCGTCGCCCTGCTTGATGGTGACGTTGGCGGGGTCGAACTTATAAGTGGTACCGTCACCGATCATCTTGACTTCGACCGTCTTGCCGGTGATTGGCGCCATCGCGGCGCTGCTGGTGCCGGTCGTAGTCGCAGTGGTGGTGGTCGCCGGAGCGGCCGCCGAATCGGTCGTGGTTGTGGTCTGCTGTGCATTCTTGTCGCCGCCGCTGCAGGCGACGATCGCCATCGCTCCCGCGACGAGCGCAAGTCCGTTGAACCGCATTTCCTGAGGCCTCCGTACGTGGCACTTAGTGTGTGACTTCCGCTCCGCAGGAGTGACTGCGGAGAATTGTGAAGCTATTCACAATACTGGGCCAATGCAATTGAGCAGGAGACATGCCGAAACGTGAGCTGCGCCCCGGTGCAGGCCTGCACGCGGTCAGGTCATACGAGCACACGCCAGGCGATGACGCCTGACAAGCGACCACGGCTTTCGCCGTCGAGCACGGCCCGCGGCCGTTGACTTGAGGCGCGATCCGGCCTAGTCTTCTCTCCGCGATGCGTAACTTTCTCCGCCACCATCATGCGATCCACCACGGCCTGCGGGTCGGGGCGTCGTGTCGCGTGTGCGGGTGAATTGATCGCCTGAGAGTCACGCTTCGCGCTGTCACGGCCCGTCCACGAGGACGGGCTTTTTTTTTACCGGTTATGCTGCTCGACGAATGCAGCTCCATACATCGAGGTTGGAATGTTGAAGATTGCGCTGCCGAACAAGGGACGGCTGGCCGAGGAGGCACGACTGCTGTTCGGTGATGCCGGGCTGGAAGTGCGGGCGACCGGCGAGCGCGCGTTGACCGCATCGCTCGGCGGCGAGTTTCAGGCACTCTTCGTCCGCGCCCAGGATATTCCGGAGTTCGTCGCCGACGGAGCAGCCGACGCTGGTGTCACCGGCTGGGATCTGGTCAGTGAGAGCGGGCGGGAGCTCGAGACGCTCGCCGATCTCGAGTTCGGCCGCTGTCGGCTGATAGTCGCCGCGAGCGACGAGAGTCGCCTCACGACGACCGCGGCGATCCCGGCGGGCGCGCGCGTTGCCACCGTGTATCCGCGCCTTGCCGCGGATTTCTTCGCGAGTCGCGGCCAGCGCGCTGAGATCGTGCCGCTCTCCGGCGCCGCGGAGATCGCCCCGCACATCGGCATCGCCGACGTCATCGTCGACATCACCTCGACCGGATCGACGCTCAAGGTCAACGGGCTGCACGAAATCGAGACGATCATGGAATCGACCGCCCGGCTCGTCGCCGCGCCTAACGTGCGCACGGGAGGCGACGCGGGGAGGCGCCGTGCACTTGACGAGCTGACGATGGCCCTCGATTCCGTTCTGCGCGCGCGAGGCAAGCGCTACCTGATGGCGAACGTCCCGCGCGCGGCACTCGACGCGGTGCGGCGAGTGATCCCGGGGCTGAACGGTCCGACGGTGATCGACATCCTCGATGGCGGCGTTCACGTCGCGGTGCACGCGGTCGTGCCGGCGAAGACGGTGTATCGCACGATCGCCGAGCTCAAGGCACTCGGCGCCGAGGGAATACTGGTGACGCGAATCGAGCGGTTGATGCCTTGAGTTCGGTGCGCGTTGGCTGGCTATGACACGGCGATGAGAGATGAGAGAGACTTCGATGAGAGATGAGAGATAAGCGATGAGTGATGGGCGAGGCTGGGCGGTGACGGGGCGAATCGGCGAAATGGCCGCGGACGTCAGGCGGCGGTTGCTCGAGCGGACGACTTCGGGCGATCCCGTGGTGCGGGGGAGAGTGGCGGACATCATTGCGCGGGTGCGGCGCGACGGCGATGCAGCGTTGCGCGCGCTCGCGAGCGAGCTCGATCGCGTCGCGCTCGACTCGCTCGAGGTGCCGCGCGCTCACTGGGCGCAGGCGCTCGACCGGCTCGCGCCGGCGCTGCGACGGGCGATGGAGCGCGCAGCGCGGAACATCCAGACCGCGCACGCGGCGTTCCGGCCGGGCGCGCAGGAGATCGAGACGGAGCGGGGCGTCGTCGTCGGGCGGCGGCCTGATCCGCTGCGGCGGGTTGGAGTCTATGCCCCGGGCGGACGCGCGGTCTACCCGAGCAGTGTGCTCATGGGCGCGGTACCGGCGCGCGTCGCGGGCGTCGGCGAGATCATTCTCTGCTCGCCGCCACAACGCGATGGCATGCCCGACCCGGCCGTGCTCGCCGCGGCGGCGCTCGCCGGCGTCGATCGCGTGTTCGCGTTAGGCGGCGCCGGGGCGATCGCGGCGATGGCTTACGGAACGGAAAGCGTCCCGCGGGTGGACCGGATCGTCGGACCGGGCAACGCGTACGTCGCCGAGGCGAAACTCCAGGTCTCCGGCAATGTCGCGATCGACTCGCCGGCGGGACCGAGCGAACTGCTCATCATCTGCGACGGGACGGCGGACGCGGGGCTCGTTGCGCGCGAACTCGTGGCGCAGGCGGAACATGATCCCGATACGCTCGTCGTCGCAATCGTCATCGGCGACGGGAATGCCGCGCCGGTGGAAGCTGCACTGGCCGCGGCGATTGCCGCGGCGCAGCGGCAGTCGATCGTTGCCGCGGCGGTCAACGCACGTGGCGGCGTGCTCGAGGCAAGCGATGTCGAGGAAGCTATCGCGCTGGCGAATGAGATCGCCGCGGAACACGTGCTCATCGTCTGCACGGACGCCGCGACTGTTCTCGAGAAGCTCCGCGGCGCGGGCACGGTCTTCGTCGGCGCGACGAGCTCGGTCGCGTTCGGCGATTACATGACCGGCGCGAATCACGTGCTGCCGACGGGAGGGCTCGCACGTTGTTACTCGGGGCTCTCGACACTCGACTTCGTGCGCTGGACAACGTACCAGCGCGTCGACCGTGCGGCGGCGCAGCGACTCGCGCTCGACGTCGCCGCATTCGCTGAAGCGGAGGGACTGCCGGGGCATGCCGCGGCGGCGAACGCATGGAGCGCAACATGAGTCGCGTCCCGGTTCGCGAGAGCTATGGCCAGATCGAGCTGTATGCGCCCGATCGTGCGCCATGCCGGATCGACCTGAGCGACAACACCAACTGCTGGGGCGTTGCACCGGCGGTCGAGGAGGCGATTCGCGATGCGTCGCTCACGACCTGGACCCGATACCCGAATCTGTACGCTGCGTCGCTCAAGGACGCGCTCGGGAATTATCTCGGGGTCGCCGCGGAACGGATCGTCACGGGATGCGGCTCCGATGACATTCTCGATTCGGCGATCCGCGCCTTCGCCGAGCCTGGCGATGTGATCGCGTCTCCCGATCCCTCGTTCGCGATGATTCCGATCTTCGCACGGATGAACGGATTGCGACCGGTCACGGTGCCTCTCGATGCGTCGTACGACATCGACGCCGACGCGATGCTTGCAACCGGTGCGCGGATCATCTACCTGTGCTCGCCGAACAATCCGACCGGCGCATCGCTGTCGCGGTCGGCGGTGGAGCGCGTGATCGAGCACTCGGCTGGCGTCGTCATCATCGACGAGGCGTACGCGGAGTTCGCCTCGGTCGATCTTTCACCGCTGGCACTCGACAGCGATCGGGTACTGATGGCGCGAACGATGTCGAAGGCGTTCGGTCTGGCCGGACTGCGTGTCGGATACGCCACCGGCGCACCCGCGCTCGTCGCCGAGGTCGAGAAGTCGCGCGGTCCGTACAAGGTGAGCACGGTCGCCGAGCGGGCAGCGCTTGCCGCGCTCGGCG
>JAICUE010000426.1 GCA_025936015.1 Gemmatimonadaceae bacterium | reverse complement strand
GGCGCTGGTGCGTTGGCCCGAGTCCACGGTCTTTCGCGTCTGGATTGCGCCGACGACGACGGCGGCTGATTGGCGCGCCGAGTACGCCGACACCGTTCGCTCGGCGTTCAATGCGTGGACCGCCGCGGGCGCACCGATTGGCGCGCAGTTCACGGATGATTCCGCCGGCGCGAACGTGCGCATCCATTGGATCGATCGCTTCGACGAGGCGGGAACGATCGGCCAGACGCTGCAGACCTGGGATCAGTACCATTGGCTTGTCGCCGGTGACATCACGATCGCGACCCACGCGACGACCGGTCAGGTGCTCGGCCCCAACTGGATCCGCGCCACCGCGTTGCACGAAATCGGGCACCTGTTCGGCTTGAACCACTCGTCGAACAACAACGACATCATGGCGACCGAGGCGCACGCGCTCGACCTGTCGCGCGCCGACCTCGCCACCCTGCGGCTGTTGTACGCGCTCCCGCCGGGCGCGGTGCGCTGAGCGCGCGCGAGCGCGCGGACCTTTTTTTGCCCTCGCGGATGCGACATGACGCATCCGACTCCCCGCGAGAATCCGGCGCCGATCCTCGATGACACCGGCACCCCCGTCTACGACGTTGCGATCGTCGGCGGTGGTACCGCCGGACTCTCCGCCGCACTCTGGCTCGCGCGCTACCTGCACAGCGTCGTCGTCGTCGACTCGGGCGATCCGCGCAACTGGGAGACGCGCGGCATCAACGGCTTTCTCGGCCTGCCCGGCATCCGCCCCGAGGAACTGCGCGGCCGCGGCCGCGACGAATGCCGCCGGCACGGAGTCGAGCTGATCGACGGCGTCGTGCTCTGCGTCAATCGCAAATCAGACGAGCACTTCGAGCTGCAACTCGAGGGCGGCACTCGTGTCGCCGGACGACGGCTGCTGCTCGCGATCGGGATCAAGGATCTCTGGCCCGACATCCCCGGCCTCGACCACATCTACGGCGACCGCGCCCACGTCTGCCCCGACTGTGACGGCTACGAAGCGACCGGCAGGAAGACCGTCGTCATCGGCAAGGGCCGCCGCGCGGTCGGGATGGCGCTCAACCTGACGACGTGGACGCGCGACATCATCGTCTGCACCAACGGCGCCGATCCCGACCTCACCACCGAGTACTGCGACAAGCTGACCGCGCTCCAGATCCCGGTCATCGACGATCCGATTACCCGCATCAATTTCCGCGAGGGCGAGCTGCGCTCGCTGGTGTTCGAGGGCCGCGAACCGTTAGGCTGCGAGCAGATCTTCTTCACGATCGGCCAGTACCCGAGCGACGACCTCGGCGTCCAGCTCGGCTGCGAACGCGATGACGAAGGCCACGTGACGGTGGACGAGCACTACCACACCTCGGTGCTCAACGTCTTCGCCGCCGGCGATCTGGTACCCGGGCCCCAGCTCGCGATCTGCGCCGCAAGTGACGGAGCAATCGCGGCGCTCGCGATCCACAAATCACTGGTGCCGGACACGAGGAAACTGGAACGCCGACGCGACTAGGAACGAGGAACGAGGAACCAGGAGGCTCCTACCACCTCATCTCGATCTCCATCGCCTTCCTCTTTCGTATTACCGTCAGTCGTACTCCCTCATCACTCGCCGCTTGCAGCGCGCGCTGGAACTGCAGCGGCATCGCGACCTCGCGACCGTCGACGCGCGTGATCACATCTCCCCCGCGCAGCCCCGCGCGCGACGCGGGAGTATTCGCGCCCACCGTCAGCACCAGCACCCCGCTCTTCACGCCGAATGATTCGCCGAGTTCGGGGGTGACGCGCGCGAGCTCCGCGCCGGCGAGCGCGGTGGTCGTGCTCCAGGCGAGAACGGGCGACGTCGCCGGGAGTGTCGGCATCGGCGCCGTGGCCGGTACCGGCGTCGCCGGCTCGGCGACCACGAACGTGGGCATCGACCGCGGCGTGCCGCCGCTGCGGATCACCATGCGCCGCGCAAGGCCAGTGACCGAGTCGATCTCGATGCTCACCCGCGGTGCGATCGTCACCACGTCGGGCGCGTAGCGCACGCGCCGCGCGACGACGACCGGAATGTCGAGACTCTCGCTCGAGCGATGGATCGTCACCTTCAGCTTCGATCCGGGCTTGAGCAGCTTCGTCAGCGAGAAGGTGCGGCCGACGAGATCTTCATTATTGTAGGCGATGATCGTGTCGCCTGCTTCGATCCCGGCACGATACGCAGGTGATCCCGGCTCGACCGCGGCGACCAGCGGGTAGCCGCTGTGCCTGACGAAAAGCTCGCCGTTCTTGCCCCACGTCTCGATCTCGCAGATGTAGTGGATCCCGAGCCATCCATCCGGACTCGGCACCTGTGTCCCCGCCGGCGCGGCACTCCGCAGGTAGATGCGTGCCGACGGCGGCGGCTCGGGTGCCGGCGTCCCCTGCGACGAGCTGCCCTGCGCGAGCGCGCGCGAGCTGCCTAACGCGAGCGCGCCGCCGGCGATCAGCAGCCCGATCTGCGCTTCCAGCCTCCCCCGCTCCACCCGCATCAGTAGCCCCCGACCTGAAGTGTCGGCGGCAGCGTGCTGCTCAGCTGCTGCAGCGTCGCCTGTCGGGCGCTGATCGCCGAGAGGTAATAGCGATTGATGACCGGATCGTACGGCGTCTCCTGCAGACCCTGTCTCGTCGCCGCCGCCACCTGGTCGAGCGTCGCGAGCCGCGCCTGGTATGCCTCACGTCCCTCGACGCGAGCCGCGGTGTCGTGCAGCGCGAGGAACTGCGCGGCCGCCTGATAGCCATGTTCGTAGCGCGTCAGCGCGGCCAGCGCCTGCGACGCGTTCTTGAATGCGAGCGTCGAATCGCCAACGAGCGCGGTGAGCGTATCCTTCCCGGCGGCGAGACCGGGCACTGGGGTCGCACCTGCCGACCACCGTCCGGCAACGAGTCCGACGGCG
>JAICUE010000029.1 GCA_025936015.1 Gemmatimonadaceae bacterium | reverse complement strand
CCGCGCACGCATCGGCGCGGTGAGCATGCCATAACGCGTCGTCGCACCGATCAGTGTGAACTTCTCGATCGGCATCGTGATCGTCTGCGCCTTCGGTCCCTCGCTCAGGCGGATGTCGATTTTGTAATCCTCCATCGCCGGATAGAGGAACTCTTCTATGATGGGACGCAGGCGATGGATCTCGTCGATGAAGAGGATGTCGCCCTCGCGCATGTTCGTCAGCGTCCCTACGAGATCCCCAGGCTTCTCCAGCGCCGGTCCCGACGTCGTGCGGATGTTGACGCTCAGCTCGCGCGCGATCAGCTCGGCCAGCGTCGTCTTGCCGAGTCCCGGCGGCCCGAAGAACAGCGTGTGGTCGAGCGGCTCGCGCCGCGCGAGCGCCGCGTCGATGTAGATGCGGAGGCTGTTCTTGACCTTCTCCTGGCCGATGAACTCGGACAGCCGCTGCGGGCGCAGCGACAACTCGACGACCGACTCGTCGGCGAGAACCTCAGGCGTGGTGATTTCGGCGCGTGTCATCGTTTCCATACTCTATCCCGCGAGCGCGGAACATCAAACGGCGGTGCGCAGTTTTTTTGACTTCCTTCCTCCGCCGCAGCCGCGAATCCTATCCCGAATATAGCCCGAATCACGGGCTAAAGCGAGAGTGGCGCGGTCATGATCTCGCGCGGCACATCGTGACCGCGCGCACGAAGTTGCGCTCGCTTCCCGTCGGCCGTCATGCACTGTATCCCGCCGCGCCGGACATCGCGCTGCAGCACTCCCCCCAAGCAGCAGAAGATGCAGAACTTTACCCGCACGACGGCCCGCCTCGCGGTCCTCGCCGGATGCGCGTTCGTCGCGCTCGGTTGCGAGGTCCCGACCGGCCTGCCCACGTGGAATACCGTCTGGCAGGTGCCGGCGGACAGCGCCGAGGTCACCGTTGCGAGCCTGATCCCCGCGTCGGTCTCGATCGTCGACGTGAGCGACGGGACGAAGGCGTTCTCGTTCAGCCTCCCGGCGGCGACCACCAGCACGACGTTAGGCGAGACCTGCTACGCCTGCGCGGCGTCAGCCGGTCAGCGTATCCCGAAACCACAGTTCACCCTCGCCGATTCGGCGACGGTGAACATGCCCGTCGACGTGATCACCGCCGACATCATCGGCGGCGCGATCGACTATACGCTGACCAACGGCTTCGACTTCGATCCGCTCAATCCCGGCCCCTCGCACGGGTGGATGCGCATCATCGTGACGTCGGGCAATGCGGTCGTTGCCCGCGACTCGGTGGGCGGCAGCTCGCTCGCCCTTCCCGCCGGTGCCGCGATCAATCGTTCGATCTCCCTCGAGGGTTCGCCGTCCTCGCCGATCAGGCTGAATGGTCCGGTGACCGTTGTCGCCACGCTGTTCTCGCCGGCCGGCGACTCGGTCACGATCAACACGAGCGAGCTGTTCTCGGTGAGCGCATCGGCGCACGACATCATGATCAGCCAGGTCGCGGTCAACGTGCCGACCACGACGTTCACGCCGCAGCACGGCACTGTCGACCTCTCAGGACTCGATGAGGCGAGCACCGGCAAGATCTCGGGCGGTGCGCTGATCCTCTCGGTGGTGAACCCGTTCGCCGTCGGCGGCTCGCTGTCGCTCGACATCAAGGCGCCCAATGGCGCGCACGTCACCAAGGGCTTCACCCTCGCTGTCGGCGGCGCCGGCACCGCGCCATCGGTGACCCGCCTTGGCCTGACCACCGATGAGATCAATTCCCTGATCGGCCAGAAGGACGTCGCGATCACGATCAGCGGCAGCGTCTCCTCGCCTGACGGCGCGGTGACCGTGACGCCGGCCGAGCGGATGGCGATCTCGACGCTCGTCGAGGCGACGCTCGTGACAGGGGGGAACTGACCATGAGCGACAGGCTTCACCAGCTCCGCAGCGGCGCGGTCCTCCTCGCCGCGAGCGTCATGACGGTCGCGACGGCGCGAGCACAGCTGCCGAGCGCGAGTCCGGCAGCGTTAGGCATGGGCGACAATTATACGGCGATGGCGCGCGGCTTCGGCGCGGTCGCCTGGAACCCGGCAAACCTCGGCCTGCCCGGCAACCCGAAGTTCTCGCTGGCGATACTCGGCGTGCGTGGGTCGAGCGACCTGGGTCCGATCAGCACGACCGACGTAGCTCGCTACGAGGGTGTCTCACTGCCCGACGAGGTGCGGAACGAATGGATGCAGCGCATCGAATCGCAGGGCGGAGAGCAGGGTGACATCGGCGGTGGCGTCACCTACCTCGGCGCGAGCATCGGCCGATTCGCGATGCAGGTCTCGAGCGCGGTGTCGGGCGAGGCGAACCTCGCCCCCGACGCGATGGAGCTGCTGCTCTATGGGAATGCGGGTCGCACCGGCACGCCGCGAGCGATGAACCTCGCCGGCGCTCACGTCAGCGGCGCGCTGACGACGACGGCGGCAGTGTCGTATGCGCGTCCGCTCGAGCTGCCCATCGGGCACCTGTCGATCGGCGCGACCGCGAAGTTCATCACCGGTAACGCGCTCGTTCACGGCGAGGATGGCGGTTCCTTCCTCGCGGCCAACGCGTCGGAGATCGACGTTCGATTCCCGTTGATCGTCTCCGACACTGGCGGCGCGTCGTCAGCGAATCATGGCCGTGGCTTCGGGCTCGACATCGGTGGCGCGTGGCAGAGCGGGCCGCTGACCGCGGGGCTCGCGGTGCAGAACATCATCAACACCTTCAAGTGGGACGCGAGCGGCTTTCTCTACAAGCCGATCGACGGCTACTACGGCGCGGACACGAGCTACAGCCAGACCGGTCCCGCGCTCCCGCTCGACTCCGCGCCGGCGTCGATGCGCGACTGGCTCGACGCGCAGCGCTTCACGCCGGCGCTCGCCGCTGGTGTCGCCTTCCGCGCGACGCGAGCGCTCACCGTCACCGCCGACCTTCGCCACGAGCTCGGCGACGGAATGCGGGTCGGCGACCGCACCCACACCGGGATCGGCGCCGAGCTCCGGGCGATCCCATTCATCCCGCTGCGCGTCGGGGTTTCGACCGCGGCGGACGGGTGGGCACTGGCTGGAGGTACCGGTCTCGAGATCGGCCCGGTGAACCTGACCCTGAGCGCGCAGGACCGCCACACCACCGCCGGCCGCAGCCCCGCCGTAGCGTTAGGCCTGACGTTCGGGACGCGGTAGGTTTTGTTCCCGCTTTCCGGTGTGGCGTAACCGGAAGCAACGAGCACCGGGGTTTACTCCCCCGACTTCGTCGGATGGTCGCTGTACCCGGCACTCGCCGCTTCCTCTCCGTCCCGCGCGGGAGCGAGAATACAAGCCGGCGTCCCGGCCGCGCCGATGCGTGATCGCGCGAGCCACCGCGCCGCCGCGACGGCGCGGTTGTACGTCCAGAAGAAGCGAACGAGGATCGGGGTGCAGCGACCATCGGGCGAAGCCCGGGGAGCCAACCCCGATCCTCGTTCGCTTCGCAACGCCGTTCAACCGCCGTTGCGACCGGCGAAGAGCCTACACGCGCGCCCTCATCCCGCGCAGCCGGAACGACGCTTCTTCGAGCGTCTCGATTTTTTTGCAGAAGGCGAAGCGCACCAGCCCCCGGCCCGACGTCTTGTCGTGATAGAAGCTCGATCCCGGCACCGGCACGACGCCGATCTCCTGCGCCATCCACTTGGCGAACGCTGTGTCGCTCTTGTGGCTGAGCGCCGAGAAATCGGCGAGCACGTAGTAGGCACCCTCCGGCACGCAGAAGACGAAGCCCGCGTCGGCGAGCCCTGAGACCATCACGTCGCGACGCGCGCGATAGTCGAGCGCCATGTGGTTGTAGTAGTCCGCGTCGAACGCGAGACCGACCGCCGCCGCGGTCTGGAGCGGTGCCGGCGCGCCGACGGTGAGGAAGTCGTGCACCTTCCGGATCGCCTCGGTCTGCTTCGCCGGCGCGATCACGTAGCCGATCCGCCATCCGGTGCAGCTGAACGTCTTCGACAGGCTCGAGACGGTGATCGTCCGCTCGCGCATCCCCGGCCAGGTCGCCATCGGGTGATGATTCCCGGCGTAGCGGATGTGCTCGTACACCTCGTCGGTGATCGCCCACACGTCGTGCTCGACACAGAGCTCGGCGATCAGCGACATCTCCTCGCGCGTGAACACGCGACCCGTCGGATTGTGCGGCGTGTTGACGATGATCGCCTTCGTCTTCTTCGTGAACGCCGCGCGCAGGCGGTCGGGATCGATGCGCCAGTGAGGCCGCTCGAGCGCAACGAACTTCGGTGTCGCGCCCGCGAGGATCGCATCGGGGCCGTAGTTCTCGTAGAACGGCTCGAAGATGATCACCTCGTCATCCGGATCGATCAACGCCATGAACGCGGCGGCCATCCCCTCGGTTGCGCCGCACGTGACCGTGATCTCGCGGTCGGGGTCGACGTCCAGCTCGTGCATGCGCCGATAGCGCTGCGCGATCGCCAGCCGGAGCGCGGGAACGCCCCACGTGATCGCGTATTGATTGATGTCGCCGTGGATCGCCGCGCACGCCGCATCCTTCATCGCGGTCGGCATCGGGAAATCCGGCATCCCCTGCGCGAGGTTGATCGCGCCATACTCCTGCGCGACGCGAGTCATCTCGCGGATGACTGACTCGGTGAACGTCGACGTTCTGGATGCAGGCTTCATCGCGCTCGTGCTCCGTGGTGTGACGTCATGCTGTAAGCGATAAGCTGTAAGCAGGTAGCGAACGGCGTTGTTGTGCCGCGCCACAACTCGCAGTGCGCTTACTGCTTATAGCTTACAGCTTATAGCTGTCGTTGCTGTTCATCGTCCGCCGATCTTCGCCAGCGCTGCCCGGATCAGCTCCGGCGCCGACATGCCCTTCTTTCCGCTATCGAGCGCCGCGCGCACCGCCTTCTCGGAGTCGGCGGCCGTGTAGCCTAACGATACGAGCGCCCGCATCGCGTCGTCGACGCCGGTGCCGGCCGGGCGCGGCGTGCCGGCGACGTCGCTCGCCTGCAGCGCGTCGTCGAGCTTGTCCGCCAGGTCGAGGATCATCTGCTCGGCCTTCTTCCGCCCCACCCGCGGGACGCTCTGCAGCGTCGCGATGTCCTTCTCGCGAATCGCCCGTACCAGGCGCTCGGCGGTCAGCGTCGACAGCATGCCTAACGCGAGCGATGGGCCGACTCCCTTCGCGCCGAGGACCTTGTTGAAGATGCGGCGCTCGTAGGCGCTGGAGAAGCCATAGAGGAGCCACGCGTCCTCGCGGACGACCAGCGAGGTCCAGAGCGTCGTCTGGTCGCCGACGCGGCCGACACTCTCGTACACGTTCAGCGGGATCAGCAGCTCGTAGCAGACGCCACTCGCCGTCATCACCTCGACCCGGTCGAGATCCTTGGCGACCACCCGCCCCTGCACCTGGACGATCACACGCTTCTCCTTCCCATGGTCAGGTTGCGCGAAGTCGCCGGCTGCGCGTGCGCGCCGAGCCGGGCGAGATGCGCACCCATGCAGTACGCGAGCGCGGCCGCGACGCCGTCGGCCGCATCGGACGGCGTCGGGATGCTCTTCAGCCGGAGAAGCCGCGTGAGCATGAACTGCACCTGCTCCTTGGTCGCTGCGCCCGTCCCGGCCACTGCCTTCTTGATCTCGGCCGGCGGGATCTCGTGGACGTGCAGGTCGTGCTGCGCGCCGGCGAGCAGGATCACCCCGCGCGCATGGCCGAGGACGACGGTCGTCCGCACGTTCTTGGCGTAGAACACCGCTTCGACGCTGAGCACCGATGGCTTGTGTCGCGCGATGAGCTCCTCGATCCCGTCGTGGATCTCCTTCAGCCGCGACGCGAGCGGGTCTCGTGCCTTGGTGCGAATCACTCCGCACTCCACCAACGCGGCTTCGCCGGGCCTGACGGCGCGGACCACTCCGTATCCGGTGGTCGCCGTCCCCGGATCGACGCCGAGCACCAGCACGAGGGCTTACGCCCCCGCCATGTCGGCAACGTCGATGTCGAAGTTGGCCCAGACCTTCTGCACGTCGTCGAGCTCCTCGAGCGCCTCGATCAGCTTGAGCACCGTCTCGGCGTCCTTTCCCTCGACCTTGACGGTGTTCTTCGGCAGCATCGCGATCTCGGCGTCCTCGATCTTCAGCTTCTTTGCCTCGAGGCCGGTGCGCACCGCGTGCAGGTCGTTAGGCAGTGTCGTCACGACGTACACCTCGTCCTCGCGGCGAAGATCCTCGGCGCCGGCGTCGAGCGCGGCTTCCATCGCGCTGTCCTCGTCGACACCCTCGGCGTTGACGATGATCTGCCCCTTCTTCTCGAACATCCAGCCGACCGAATTCGTCGCGCCCATGTTCCCGCCGAGCCGCGAAAATTTGTGCCGGACGTCGGCGACGGTGCGCGTCGGGTTGTCGGTGACCGCATCGACGATGATCGCGACGCCAGCGGGGCCGTAGCCTTCGTAGGTGACCTCGGTGTACGTCTCGCCCTCGAGTTCACCGGTTCCTTTCTTGATCGCGCGCTCGATGTTGTCCTTCGGCATCGAGTTCGCCTTGGCGGCGTCGATCGCGGTACGGAGACGCGCGTTGCCGTTCGGATCGCCCCCGCCCGCCTTCGCGGCGACGGTGATCTCGCGGATCAGCTTCGTGAAAAGCGCACCGCGCTTCTTGTCAGTCGCGGCCTTGTAGTGCTTGATCTGCTTCCATTTACTGTGGCCAGCCATGGCACCCTGCTCGTCGGTCGTTCGTCGGTCGCGCACCGCTGACAGCGGCGTCGAGAATGCTTCCTGTGAATATACGGCGCGCCCGCAGCGGCGCGAAACCGGGCGAAGACGGAGGGCCTTGGAGCAGCGGCGCTAACAACGACAATTATTGACAGGAGTCACGGAGCACACGGAGGGTTTTGTCGAAAGCGCTGCAGCAAGGCAGCTGCCTGAAGGAGCTTCAGTCAGCGCCGGTGATAAAAGGCTTTTGAGGTAACGCCTCTTATCAAACCCTCCGTGTTCTCCGTGCCTCCTGTGAGAACACTTGCCGTCCGGCTCCCGCTGTCCTCACGGCACGAAGCGGATCGCCAGCGTTCCGTGCCAGCCGGTGAGGTCCTCTCGATCGAGAGTGCCGAGCGAGAAGGCTGCGCCGGGTGCGATCTGGAATGCGCCGGCCCTCCAGCGCGCGCGCAGCCCAGCAGTCTCCATCTGGCCACTGCCGGATGGTCGAGCACTCGACGTCCCGGCAGAAGCTGCGGCACGCGCGAGGTGACGCGTCTCGATCGTCGGCTCGAGCGCGACACCGCGCACCGCGTACGCCGCGCTCAGCCCGATGTTCGTGATGTTCTCGGTCGGCGCGTCGCCGCCGTCGGCGCGGGTGCCGCGCGTCCGGGTCAGGTTCCACGCGCTCAGCGCATAACTCCTGTTGCCGATCAGCGTCGAGTAGGCGCCCTGGAACACGAGTCGGTTTCCGGTATTGAACGTCGCGCCCGCCGACTTGTCGTCGCCGAAGCTCGAGTAGGTGGCGCCGAGCATCGCGCTCGATGATCGGAAGCTGCGATCGACGCCGACCCGCGTTCGCAGCTCGCGGCCTGGCTGATAGTGCGCCTTCTGGCCATCGTTGTACTCGAACGGCGTGAAGTCCGACGAATGACGGTAGCTCCCGCCGACGCCGAGGTTCCACGCGCCGATCGGGCGCGCGACCGCGATGCCGCCCGTCGCGCCGAAGCCCGCCCCCATCGTTCCGATCGGGAAGAGCAGGAAGTCGTTCGAGATGTTCTGCGCCGCCGCGAACTGCTCCGCGTTCGCCGTGCTCTGGCCCGTCGGAAGATTGAGCCCGGCGGTGATCACCACTGCGTCCTGGCCGAACACGTAGCTCCCGCGTACCTGCGTGTCGGTCAACCCCGTCACCGTGCTCGGCGGTGCACTGTCGCCCTTCACTTCGACGCGTGACCGCGCCCAAGCGGTCGCAATGTCGAATGAGAAGCGCGTGCCGATCGGGAAGATGACCGCGATCGGGGTGACGACCTGCGAAATCGTCTTCTCGGCGCCGTTCGCCTTCAGCGTGTAGCTGACCATCTCGGTGGCCGCACGCGCCGTGACGACGCTTGCGTCCTGGGATTGCGCCAGTCCCGGCGTCCAGCTGCCTAACGCGATCGCCAGGCCGGCGCGAGCCAGCGCCCACGCTCCGCTCGAGCGGCCGCTCATGGCAGCACGTTAGGCAGGCCGACCTTGACCCGGATCACCGCCGTGTTCACCGTGACATCGCCGGCGCCGGTCGCGATCCCGACCGGATCCTTCGCCGGGAGCTGGATCGCGCCAGCCGCAGCATCCGCCGCCGGCGATGGATTGAGGTCGTCGCGCGCCGTGCCCAACGTCGCCGCGAGCCGGGCCGCGTCGCCGTCGTTGCCACTTCTCGCGGCGGCGACCACTGCGCCCTCCGCGGTCCCGGCGAGCGAAGCCTGCACCGCGGCCGGCGTCACCGCCTGGCCCGCCGCGGTCGCCTCCGCCCGCGACGCGCCGCTCTGGGCCGCGCCGAATCCCGGATCGATCCGCGCCGCCTCGCTGAACAGGCGCGCCGCGACGTCGAATCGGCCGGAATCTTCCGCGGCCAGCCCGCCGCTGTACGCCAGGAACGCCGCGATCGAGCGCGTCGGCCGCTCGTCGATCGCGGCGCGCTCGGCCGGGGTCAGCGTGACGCCCATGTCGTCGAGCACACCGAAGACGATTCGCTTTTCGGCATCGAATACCGCGTCGAGGTCGAAGTCGGCATTCAGCGGACTGCCGACCTGCGCGGTGCTCACGTCCACCACCGCCGCGTCGGCCCGCAACGCGCTTCCGGCGAGCTGGGTCACCGACCCGCGGACCACTCGCCCCGCGCGCGCGAGCCGCCCCGAGCGAACGGTCGTCCCCGAATCGACGGCGCCGCTCGCGCTCAGGTGAATCTCGTCGAGCAGGGCGTCGATCCGGTCGCGCTCCACGACCGTCAACTGCGAGGAACGCGAGAGGTCGCTGATGAGCAGGTCGGAGAGCCCGCGGCCGAGCGCGGTGAGCGTCGTGTCCGTCCCCGAAAACGAGAGCGGCAGGACCGCCACCGTCCGCGGAGACCCTGCTTTCGCGCCGATCGATGCTTCCTGCGCGACGGTCGCCTTTGCCTCGGCCTCGAGCTCCTTGCGCGCGAGTGCGGCGAGCCTGTTGCGCAGCTGTGCACGGACGCGCGACGTCCGTCCGAAGCGCACGTACCCCTCGTACGCCGCGCGCGCGGTCTTCAGGTCGCCCGTCGACTCGGCGCTCATCCCGAGGTAGAGCGCGGTGACTCCGTCGTTCGGCACCAGCTGCTGGGCGCGGCCGAGCACGCGAACCGCGTCGCTGTCTCGGCCGGCATCGTGGTAGGCGATGCCTAACGCGCGCAGCGTCTTCGCCGCCTCGGGGTGCGCCGCCTGCCTCGCCTCGAGCCGCGTCACCGCGGCTCCAGGATTGTGCGGCGCGCACGCTCCGGTGCCGGCGATGGTGGCGGCGAGCAGCAGGATGAGGGATCGTCGCATCGAATTTCTCTTCACTGGTTCACGGCGTCGCCGCCGCTGCTGCCTAACGATCGGGATCGAGCATGTCCTCGAAGCGCATCCACTTCTTGTAGAAGTAGAGGTCGGCGTAGCCGGTGCCGCCGTTCCGGTTCTTGTTCACGATCAGCTCCGTCGCGCCCTCGATGCCGCGCGCGGTGTCGTACATCTCCTCGCGGAAAAGCCCGAGCATCACGTCGGCGTGCTCGGCGATCGAGCCGAGCGCGCCGTAGTCGGCGAGCTGCGGCCGCATGTCGGCCCGGTCGCGCTGCAGCTCGGTGAGCCGCGTCGTCACGATGATCGCGATGTCGGTTTCCACCGCGAGCAGCTTGAGGTCGCGCATCGTCGCGGCCAGCTCCTCGTCGCGGGTGCGCGAGCCGCTCGCCACCGCCTGCAGCGAATCGCAGATCGCCAGCTCGAGGTCGAGACGGCGGCGCAGGTCGTCGGCGAGCGACGTGACGCCACCAGGCACCAGCCGGTCCACCTGCGGCGCGCGATCGCGCAGCTTCACCGCCGCTGCGCCAAGGCTCGCCCGCGATTCGTCGTCGAGCTTTCCGCTGCGAATGTCGTCGACGGAAGTGCGGCCCTCGATTGCCAGGGCGCGCTCCATGATTCGCGACACGCTCATCTCGCCCGAGAAAAACGCGACCTCGCGCTCACTCTGCGCCGCGCGCAGCGCAATCGCCAGCGCGAGCGCCGACTTCCCGCTCGCGACGTCGCCGCCGATGACGACGAGATCACCACGGCGCACCCCGCCGCCGAGCAGCTTGTCCACGCTCGGAAACCCCGTGGCGATCGTATCGGGCGACGGCGATCCGTCGGTCGCTTCATCCACCCGGCGCATCACGCGGGCGATCGGGGAGATGTCGGTCGAGTGGGACATGCGGGTTGTCGGTGGTGCGCGAAGAGGTGCGGCGAAGCGGCGAATACGCCCTCAGCCGAGCTCCGTCGCGAGCGCGCGCAGCTCGGCCAGCGCCGGGCCATCCAGATACGACGCCGCGATCTGAGCGGCCGTCACGACGGCGGCGGCGACCGCCCGGCGATCGTCGGTGCGGGTGCTCTCGATCACCTTGACGAACGGGGCGCGCACCGGCACGGGCAGCGCGAGCGAGGCGAGCCAGGTGCGCGCCGCCGAGGCACGCGTGCCGCGATCTTCGAGTGGGAGCGCCACGGTCGGGAGGCACCCGACCGCGAGTCGCGCAACGACGTACGAGGCGAGCGCGGTCTCGCGTTCTCCTCCGAGCGGCGCACGCCCCGCCAGCGCGGCGAGCGCGCGAAAGCGGAAGGTGATGGGCGCGAGCGCGTACGGGGGGGCAAAAGACACGTCGCAATGTACGCTCGCGAGGTCTTTCCGGCCATTTTTCACCGGACTACATTCCGCATTACATGCCCCGTCAGGCGAGAACGATACTATGGGTGGACGACGAAGCTGAGCTTCTCGAGCCGCATCGGCGATTTCTCGCTGATCGCGGGTTCGACGTCGCGTCCGCGAGCAACGCCGACGATGCGTCGGAGATGCTCCGCCGGAAGACGTACGACATCGTCCTGCTCGATGAACAGATGCCGGGACGCCGCGGCCTCGAAGCGGTGCGCGAGCTCACCGAGATCGCGCCGTCGACGCCGGTCGTGATGGTGACCAAGAGCGAGGAGGACGACACCCTCGCCGAGGCACTCGGCGCGAACGTCGGCGAGTATCTCGTGAAGCCTGTCTCGCCACGCCAGGTGCTCGCGATGGTGACCAAGGTGCTCGACGGTCCACGCATCCGG
The DNA here is from genome assembly GCA_025936015.1 of Gemmatimonadaceae bacterium. Taxonomy (GTDB): domain Bacteria; phylum Gemmatimonadota; class Gemmatimonadetes; order Gemmatimonadales; family Gemmatimonadaceae; genus JABFXC01. Next base: position 2,108 of record JAICUE010000029.1, on the reverse strand, counting down.
CAGCAGGCACTCGCGCGCCATTTCGTCGAGCGCTTCCGCGAGATCGAGCAGGCCGATGCCCGCAACCTCGATTGGCGCGGCTGGGTCGATCGCTACGCGGAAGTCGCGCAATGGGACGTCGACCTCGCCGACGCGCGCGAGACGGGACTGTACGAGTCGCTGCGCGGACTCTATCCGGCGATGCACCGCGAGTTCGTCGCGTTCATCAAGACGAACTACCCACGCTGGCTGGCGAACCTCGACGGCGAGCGCCCGTCCCTGTCCGTCGACATCGTTTCCGAGTATCTGCTCCCGCTGCTGAACACGCACAAGTCGGCGGTGTTCATCGTCGTCGACTGCCTGCGGCTCGACCAGTGGAACGTGCTGCAGCCGATCATCGCCGAGCTCTTCGACGTCGAGACCGCGCACTACTTCTCGATTCTGCCGACGGCGACGCCGTACGCACGGAACGCGCTGTTCAGCGGCCTCTTCCCCTGCGAGATCGCGGCGAACTTTCCCGACTGGTGGGGCGAGCGCGACGACGAATCGCTCAACGCGCACGAGCGCCAGCTGCTCGAAGAGCAGCTTCGGGCGCTGTCGAGCAAGCCGATTCCCGTGCACTACGAGAAGATCTCGACGCATGCCGACTCGGAGGATCTCGAGCGCCGGGTCAGCCGCTCGATCGCGCCGGAGGGCGTGAGTGCATTCGTGTTCAACTTCGTCGACCTCCTCACTCACGGGCGCAGCGAGTCGGCGATCCTGCTCGAGGTCGCCCGCGACGAGATCGCGTTGCGGGCCCTCACCAAGCAGTGGTTCCAGCGTTCGGCGCTGATCTCGGTGCTCCGTGAGGCCTCACGGCGCGGCGTGCCGGTCGTGCTCACCAGCGATCACGGCTCGATCCACTGCAAGACGCCGGCGACGGTGTTCGCCAAGCGCGACGCGACCGCGAACCTGCGCTACAAGTTCGGCGAGGACCTGCGCGCCGAGCGTCCCGAGCAGGCGCTGATGTTTCCGAAGGAAGAGACGCTCAAGCTGCCGCGGCGCGGACTCGGCGCGAACACGCTGCTCGCCGCCGGCGACACCTTCTTCGTCTATCCGACGAAGCTGCGCGAATATCAGAGCCGCTACCGCGGCGCCTTCCTGCACGGCGGCGTGACACCGGAGGAGGTCATCCTCCCCGTGTCGCTCCTCACGCCGCGCCGCTGAGCATGTACCGGCGACTTCTGAAGATCCTCCGCCCGCACAGCTGGCGGATGGCCGGAACGATCGCGTGCTCGGTCGGCGCCGCCGCGCTCGACACCTTTGCATTCGCGCTGCTCATCCCCTTCCTGAATGCGTTGTTCGGCGAGCAGTCGCTGCTCCCGGCGAAGGCGGGGTGGGTCGGCAACATTCTCAACGCGACCATCGGCGGCCTGCTCGTTCCCGCGGATCCGATGGGATCGCTGCAGCGGGTGATCGTTGTCATTCTCGCCGCGATCGTCGCCAAGAACTTTCTCGCCTGGATGAGCGGCCAGCTTGGCGCGCAGCTCCAGGAGTACGTCACCCGCGACCTCCGCGACGCGATCTACTCGCACCTCCAGCGGCTGCCGTTGGGCTTCTACACCCGCACCAAGGTCGGCCAGATCATCTCGCGGGTCCTCGCCGACACGGAGTCGACGAAGCAGCTCATCACCCAGCTCGTCACCCAGTCGCTCCAGAGCATCGCGACGATCATCGGCTATGTCGCCTTCCTCTTCGGCATCTCGACGCGCCTCACGCTCTACGCACTGATCGTCGCGCCGCTGCTCATGGGCGCGCTGCAGCCGCTGCTCAAGAAGCTGCGCAAGGGCTACCGCCGCCTGCGCAACGACTACGGCGAGATGACCAGCGTGCTGCAGGAAGTCGTCAGCGGCGTCCGCCTCGTGAAGTCGTACGGCGCCGAAGGCTACGAGGAGAAACGCTTCATCGACGCGAGCCACCGCTACTCGAAGGGAATGGTGCGCGTGGTGCGCATCGCCTTCATGGCGCAGCCGGTGACCGAGATCATCGGCACTGCGATCGCTGTCGTACTGCTCTGGATCGGCGCGCGCCAGGTGATCGTCGACAAGACTCTGGCCGGCGCATCGTTGATCACCTTCCTCGCCGTCGTG
>JAICUE010000568.1 GCA_025936015.1 Gemmatimonadaceae bacterium | reverse complement strand
TCGCTCATTGTTTCGATCGTTTCTTCGGTCACCGGCGCGAGCGTCGGCTCCGCGCGCCCGAGGAGCCACGCGTAGCGCACGCCACGACGAAGAATGCGGCGGAGCACGTAGCCACGCCCCTCGTTCGAGGGGAACACGCCATCGGCCAGCAGGAACGTTATGGCGCGCGCATGATCAGCGATCACGCGGAATGCCGCGGGATCGACGGAGACCACCCCGTTCTTCACCGCCGACGACAGGCGCACGTTCAAGCTTTTCTCCACCGGCACCGTGTAGTGCTCGGCGGATTCGCGACCGCGATACGGGATCCCGGTGATCTGCTCGACGCGGCGGATCAGCGGGGTGAAGACATCGGTGTGAAAGTTGTTGGTGACACCCTGCAGCACCGCCGCGATGCGCTCCAGTCCCGCGCCGGTATCGACACTCGGCTTCGGCAGGGGGTCGAGCCTCCCATCTGCCTGACGGTCGTACTGCATGAAGACGAGATTCCAGATCTCGAGGAAGCGGCCGGCCTCCGCGCCCTCGACGAACGCCTCCTGCGAGTAATCGGTCGCGGTAACGTCGGTCCACTCCCCCTTCGCATCAGCCGGGAACGTCCAGTCGGTCGCGACGTGCGCGAGGTCGACATAGATCTCCGTGCACGGTCCGCACGGGCCCGTGTCCGCCATCTGCCAGAAGTTGTCCTTGTCGCCGAGCCCGTAGATGCGCGAGTCCGGGAGCCCTGCTATCTCGCGCCACAACGCACGCGCTTCGTCATCGCTGTGATGGACCGTGACGCGGAGATGCTTCCGGTCGATCTGGAGCTCCTCGGTGACGAACTCCCAGGCGAAGCGAATCGCGTCGCGCTTGAAGTAGTCGCCGAACGAGAAGTTGCCGAGCATCTCGAAGAACGTGTGATGCCGCGCGGTGTGCCCGACCTGTTCGAGATCGTTATGCTTGCCACCCGCGCGCACGCACTTCTGCGCGGTAGTCGCGCGGCGCCTGCCCTCGGGCGGCGCATCGAGCCCGAGGAACACCTTCTTGAACTGCACCATCCCCGCGTTGGTGAACAGCAGCGTCGGATCGTCGCCCGGGACGAGGGACGACGATGGGCGGACAGCGTGGTCCTGCCGGGCGAAGTAGGCGAGGAAACGCGCGCGGATGTCGGAGGCGTGCATAGGGAGAATATGACGACGGGGGCCCGATTTCGGAAAGTTCGCGGACGGCGTCTCCACGAACTTGTAGCTTATCCAATGTGTCGATTCCTCCCGGCGCCAACGCGGTACGACTTTGCTGGGGTCAGCAACCGCCCGGCATCCGCATTGCGCATGCAGGGCTAATCAGTCTCACACATGCAGCGAGCGCTCATACACTCGCTTCCGCATCACCCGAAAACTCGTCTCGGCACTCACTCGGTTTGAATCCAGGTGGCAAATCCATTCCATTCCCGCACGCTGCGCGTCGGGCTGACCGCCGACCCGAACTACCCTGTTCCGCCTGCGCTTTACGGTGGGATCGAACGGATAGTCGACTTTCTCGCCCGTGGCCTTGTGAATCGCGGCCACGAGGTAACACTTTTCGCACACCCGGCCAGCACCACCGCAGGTGACCTGGTGGGATACGGCATCCCGCCGCACTCCGGCATCCGCGC
>JAICUE010000069.1 GCA_025936015.1 Gemmatimonadaceae bacterium | reverse complement strand
GCCGATGCGCCGACCTACGTCACGCAGGGAGCCCGGCGCGAGCTGGGCAAGACGGCCCTCCCCGGCCGCGTCCTTCCCGCCGCCCGGACGATCGCCGCGCAGTCAGCGCGCGAGCTCTTCGCGTTCATCGTCCGCTCGAACGTCGAGGCGATGTCGCGGGTCGGCCGTTAGGCCTCACGTGGCGGGGAAGGCTGGTCGACTGCGGTCGAACAGCGGGATTGTTTACAGGAGGCACGGAGGGCGCGGAGGGTTTCGTTTACACCGCTCCAGCAGCGCTGCATTTCAGCGGAGCCATGAAGTGTACGGCTGACAAGGCCTTGCAGCGTCGCCTTTGAATAAACCCTCCGCGTCCTCCGTGCCTCCTGTCGATGATTCCCGCTGTCGCTACGCCGTCGCAGACCCCTCCCTGCCTCCTGCCGATGATTCCCGCTGTCGCCACGCCGTTGCAGAACCCTCCGCGCCCTCCGTGCCTCCTGTAAAAACGCTCGCTGATCAGTCGCGATGGCTGGACACTCGGTGGTTCGTCAGCCGAGCAGCCCCTGGCCAGCGAGCCACTGGGCAAAGACGGGGACGATCGTCTCGAGCAGCGCGGTCTCTTCCGGTCGAGCGAGTCGCCGCCTGAAATCGAAGTGGCAGAGTGTTGCCCACGGAATGCCACCACGGGAGCGGATTGGGACCCCGCAGTAGGAGACGATGGAATCACGCGCGGGGTGCGATTCCAGGCGCGCGTCGCTGCGCGCGTCCGACGTGATGAAGGGCGCCGCCGTGGAGCAGGCGATTCCGCAGTACGTACTTGCCAGCGGGCTGACCGCGCCGGACACGTTGAGATCCGGATTCTCGCGATCGAACAGATGAATGTTGCGCAGCAGGGGCGGGTCGACGCGATACAGCCCGCTGAAGCGGAAGCGCGTCCGGCGATTCAGCAGGCTGAGCGCGGCATGGACTCCCTTGCCCGAGAGGACTCGGGCCACCTCGCTCGCCAGCGATTCACCGGACGAGCGGCCGCGGGCGTCCTCTCCCCGGCCGGATTCGAATTCGCCGTGCATCTCTCCTGCGCCCATCGCCCCGTTCCTCGCGCTGCAGTGGCTGCCCCTTCGCGAGATTCCCTACAAGCACATGCCACGCCACGGGACGAAGCGACGGGTCATCGCCGCGGCGCGGGCTCCTCTCCTTCCAGCGTCCCCTTGCGACCGACGAAATACAGCGGGACGCACACCGCCGCGACGAAGATGACGAGCGCGGCGATGACGTTTCCCGAGAGCCACGGCATGGCCGACGCGACGTTCATCTTTTCGTCCCAGCGCTTGGCCGCCATCGCCGCGAGCAGGACGCCCATGATCGCGCCGCCGGCGATCAGCCCTGATGAGAAGAGCACGCCCGGCCCCGAATCGGCGTCGGTCTCGCTCGATTTCCCGGCGGTCGCGCGATCGACGAACCAGCGGACGATCCCACCGGCGAACATCGTCGCCGATGTCGAGATCGGCAGGTAGACGCCGACCGAGATCGCCAGCGAGGGGAGCCCGAGAATCTCCATCGCGATCGCGAAGAAGACGCCGATCATGATCAGCCCCCAGTTCAGCTTCTGCGTCAGGATCCCGTCGACGACGAGCGACATGATCTGCGACTTCGGCGAGTCGAGCTTCTCGACTTTCCGCCCGGTGTAGTCGACGGGCTCGCGTCCGCCGATGCCGGGATCGATGTAGTACTGGATCGCGCCGCTCCCGTCGACGAGATAGCGGCCGGATGGCGCGTTCGCGGTCGCCTCGTACAGGTGGCCGACGCGATAGTACTGAGTACCAGCGACGGGCGACGCCAGCCCCATCCCGGTGATGCGGCCATCGTCGAGCGACACGCGCCCTGCGTCGATGTTCGCCGCCGGTATGACCACGCTCGGGATGTCACGCTTCACGATCGTCGTGTACGCGGCGTCGAGTGACTGGATCGTCCAGCCGATCAGCAGCGCCGAGCTGACGACGCCGAAGACGAGGCCGATCTGCTGCCGCGCTGGCGTCGCACCGACGAGATATCCCGTCTTGAGGTCCTGCGAGGTCGCGCCGGCGACCGCGGCGGCGACGCAGACCACCCCGCCGATCGAGAGCGCGAGCACGCGATGCTCGGGACGCGTCCAGCCTAACGCGAGGAAGATGAGCGCGGTCATCAGCACCGCGGCGACCGTCATCCCCGAGATCGGGTTCGCCGACGCGCCGATCTGCCCGGTGATCCGGCTCGACACGGTGACGAACAGGAACGCGAAGAACACCGCGAGCACCGCGCCGACGACGTTGATCCCGATCTGCGGCAGCACCACCATCGCGATCACCGCGAGCACGAGCCCGATGAGCACGAACGACATCGGCAGGTCGCGCTGCGTGCGGCGTGTCTCGACCGCGTCCGCCGCGACATTCGTCCCGCGGAAGCCACCGAGCCCGCCGACGAGCGCGCGCCAGATGGTCGGCATCGACCGGCCGAGGCTGATGATGCCGGCCGCGGTCACCGCTCCGGCGCCGATGAAGTACACGTACGCCGCGCGAATCTCCATCGGCGACATGTCGGCGATCAGCTTCTGGTCGAGCGGGAGCACCGTCGACGTCAGCCCTGACCCGAACATCTTGATCATCGGGATCATCACGAAGAACGAGATGACGCCGCCGGCGAAGAGGTAGCCGGCGATCTTCGGCCCGATGATGTAGCCGACGCCGGTGAGCTCGGGGCTGACCTCCGCCTGGATCTCGCCGAACAGCTCCGTCCGGCCGTTAGGCAGGAGCCGCTGGAAGGTGTGCGCCGGCACCTGCAGCCAGAGCTGCAGCCCGCTGTTGAGGAACTTGTACAGCGCGCCGAGTCCGAACCCCATGAAGACGGTCTTCGCCTGGATCCCGCCCGCCTCGCCGACGATCAGCACCTCCGCGCACGCCGTGCCCTCGGGGTACTTGAGGTTGCGGTGCTCCTTGACGATCAGGCTCTTCCTGAGCGGGATCATCATCAGCACGCCGAGTATCCCACCGATCAGCGCGACCGCGGCGACCCTGCTCCACGGCAGCGCATAGCCAAGGAGGAGCAGGGCGGGGAGGGTGAACACCGTCCCCGCCGCAATTGATTCTCCTGCAGACCCGGTGGTTTGGACGATGTTGTTCTGGAGGATCGTCGCCGGCTTCGCGCGAAACGCCCTGGCGAGATAGCGGAAGATCGTGATCGACAGTACCGCGATCGGGATCGACGCGCTCACCGTCAGGCCGATCTTGAGCGCGAGGTACACGCTCGACGCCGAGAAGACGAGCCCGAGCAACATGCCGAGGATGATTCCCGAGACGGTCAGCTCGCGCGGCGACTCGGTGTGCGGGACATACGGCTTGTGCAGCTCGTCTTCGCCGGCGATGCCCGCCTTGTCGAGCGTCCCGCCGATCGGTGGCTGATGAAGGCTCGACTGCGGCTGATGAGCGGGATGATTGGATGGCATGGGAGAGGCGAAAAATGCGGAAGAATGGAAGTCTCGAAGATGCTGGATGTGTGGAAGTATCGAAACGGCTGGATGCTTGGAAGTATCGAAACGGCGGGATGCTTGGAAGTCTCGAAACGGCCAGATGCTTGGAAGTCTCGAAACGGCCAGATGCTGGGAAGTCTCGAAACTACCGGGGGGGAACGGAATGTCGACGGCGGGGCAGTTTCGAGACTCCCATAATCAGGATTTTTCGTCCGTCCTACTTCCATAATCAGGATTTTTCGCCCGTCCTACTTCCATAATCAGGATTTTTCGCCTTTCGCCCGCCGCACTATCCACCACGCGAGAAGCGCGACCAAGCCGAGCGGAATCAGTACGCCCAGGCTCGCGATCAGGAAGGCGATCACTCCGACGAACAGCCGCCAGGCGTCGCGGAATGCGTCGGCGATCGGGCTCGCGCCCGGCTTCGCGCCGAGGACGGGGCCGGGTTCGTGGATCGTCACCGTCATCGTGCTGATCGCGGTCCGCGTCTGGAGGTAGCGGATGCGGCCCTCATAACGGTCGATCTCCTCGCGGACGCGGGCGAGCTCGCGCTCGACCTCGAGGGCGTCCTGGAGCTTGCCGGTGCGGTTGGCGAGGAGGGCGATCAGGCGCTGCTCGAGGCGCCGTGAGTTCGCGACCCGCGCCTGCACATCGACGAACTCCTGGCCGACGTCCTCGGCTTGCTCGCTCAGCGCCTCGAGGCTGCCGACTGGCTTGAGACCGGACAGCAGCTGCTGCCAGTGATCGGCCGGGACCTTGATCTCGACCGTCGCGCTGCGGAGCTGGTCCTTTCCCGTCTGCATCGAGGTGTTGCCGACGTACCCGCCGAGTCGCTGCGCGAGCGCCCGTAGTCGCGCCACTCCGGGTTCGAGCGAGTCGACTTCGATCGTCGCAGTGCCGGTGCGGATGAGCATCGCGCTCGCCGCCGCAGCGTTAGGCGACGAATCGGCCGCGTCGCTGCCGTTGCTCGCGTCGGCCGCATCCACCACCGATTGCTGGACGACCGCCATCGGCGGCGCGGCGGCGGCCTCCGTGCGTGCTCCGGGGCGGCCGGGGCGCGGCGAACCCCCGACCCCGCCGACACCACCACCGCCCCCGCCACCAGTCCCCAGGCCGCCCTGCCCGTACCCGAGCACCTCGTCCGATCGGCTCGGCGACCTGTTGCTGTCGTTCTTCTCGCACGCGAGCGCGAGAATCGCCACCACGGCCAGCGTGCATTTCGTCCATCGCATCTTCGGTCGCCTCGAGTCTGAGTCCGGCCAACGTACGCGCAGACCCAGCCTTCGCGCGAGTCTGCCGCTTCCTGGACGCTCGCCGCCTCGAGACTTGCACACCGCGTTGCGTCGCTCGTCGTCCGCTCGGCCGCTTCACGATCGGAGCAGTTTCTCTCCCGCTTCCGCGCTATCTTCCAGCAACCCCCAACCTTCTTCCGTTTCGCATGCGCATCCCGCACCTCGCCGCCCTCCTCGTCGTCACCGCGGCTCTGCCTGGCGCCGCGCCGGCGCAGTCCCGTGGTACGACCACCGCCGTCGTCGTCTCCGCGCCGATCTCCGACGTCCGCTACGACGTCACCTTCGACAGCACCACCGCGCCTAACCGTACGCTCCAGGTCTCGATGACCTTCGCGACGAGCGGCTCGGCGCCGGTGATCCTCTCGCTCCCGGCGTGGACGCCCGGCGCCTACGAGATGACCTGGTTCGCGAAGTGGGTGTCGGCGTTCACGCCGACCGCGGACGGCAAGCCCCTCGAGTGGGACAAGGTCGACTACGACACCTGGCGCGTCAGGCCTGACGGCGCGAAGCGGATCACGGTGAAGTTCGACTTCCTCGCCGATTCGCTCGACAACGCGATGGCCTGGGCGCAGCCCGACTTCGCGCTCTTCAACGGGACGAACGTCTTCCTCTACCCGGAGGGACGCGGCTTCGATTGGCCGGCGACGGTGACCGTCCACACCCAGCCGTCGTGGCTCGTCGCGACGGGAATGACGTCCGTCGCCGACGCCGGAACCGGCTCGGGTGCGCACGGCTACTCGGCGAAGAACTACCACGACCTCGTCGACATGCCCTTCTTCGTCGGGTCGTTCGACATCGACAGCACGCGAGTCGGCCCGGTCTGGGCGCGCTTCGCGACGTACCCGAAGGGATTCGTCGCCGGCCAGAACCGCCGCGACGAGTGGAACGCGATCGCGAAGTCGCTGCCGCAGGAGATCGCCGTCTTCGGTGAGGCGCCGTTCTCGACGTACACCGTCATGCAGATCGCCGACTCGACCTACGCCGGGGCCAGTGGGCTCGAGCACCAGAACTCGCACGTCGACGTCATCTCGCCCTACGCGTTAGGCAACCCGTTCATGCCGTCGCTCTACGCCCACGAGATGTTCCACGCCTGGAACGTCAAGCGGCTCCGTCCGGCCGACATGACCCCTTACCGTTATGACGAGCCGCAGCCGACCGCCTGGCTGTGGGTCAGCGAGGGGATCACCGACTACTACGCCGACCTCGCGCTCGTCCGCGGCGGGATCGTCGACAGCGCGAACTTCGTCGAGACGACGACCGGGAAGATCGGCGAGGTCGCGGCCGCGCCACCGGTCGCGCTCGAGGATGCCTCGCTGTCCACCTGGATCCATCCGACCGACGGCACCGGCTACATCTACTACCCGAAGGGATCGCTCGCCGGGCTGATGCTCGACATCATGATCCGCGACGGGAGCAACAATCACCGGTCGCTCGACGACGTGATGCGTGAGCTGTACAACACCGCATGGAAGAAGGGGCGCGGCTTCACCGACGCCGAGTGGTGGGGCGCGGTCAGCCGCGCCGCCGGCGGCAGGAGCTTCGCCGACTTCGACGCGAAGTACATCGACGGGCGCGAGCCGTATCCGTGGGCGACAGTCCTTCCCCTCGCCGGCTTCTCCTACGTCACCGACAGCCTGCGCGAGCCGCGGTTAGGCATCTTCACCCAGCCCGACTCCGGCGGCGTCCGCGTCACCAGCGTCGCCGAGGGGAGCGCGGCGCAGCAGGCCGGTGTCCGCGCTGGCGACGTCCTCGTCGCCGTCGGTGACATCCCGGTTTCCGACGTCACGTTCGGCGACCGCTTCCGCTCGAAGTACAGCAACGGTACCGAGGGCGGGCCGCTGCCGATCCAGGTCCGCCGCGGCGCGCAGACGCTGACGCTGGCCGGCGCGCTCCGCTTCGAGTCGCGTGCCGAGAGCCGGGTGACGATCGACCCCAAAGCCTCAGGCAAGGCGCTGCGGATCCGTACCGGGATTCTGCACGGTACGACGACGAAATAGTAGCAAAGGATAATAAATGAGCGCGGCGTCGTGCCGTCGGGCAGGGGACCTGCTCGACGGTACGAGGCTCAGCGCGGCGGCTCGAAGAGCAGGGGGGCGGCCTCGGTCGATCCCGCCTCGAGCTCGCCGAGCAGCGCGCCAAGCCCGCGGCCGATCGACCGGAGGTCAGTCGGGGCGAGCCTGCCTAACGCGCCGAGCAGTCGCTCGGCCGCCGGCGGGGGCGCCCGGCGGAGCGCGGCCCGGCCGCGCGGCGTCACCGTCAACGCGACCCGGCGACCGTCGCCGGCCACACGGCCGCGCGTCACGTGACCGGCGCGTACCAGCCTGGCGACGACGACCGAAACGGAGCTCTGGGCCGCCCTCGCCTGCTCGGCGAGATCGTTGACCGTCGGCTCGCGGCCGCTGGCGATCTGGCGGAGGAGAAAGAGTTGCGCGTTGGTCAGTCCGGTGCGCGCCTCCACCGCGCGCGCCGAGGTCTGCAACGCGGCGACGAGGGCGCGGATGCAGCCGGCCGCCTTTTCCTCGTCGTTGTTCACCGCGGTCGTCCGTCGCCGCGCGGCAGGCGCGCCGCGGCGCTCAGTAGCCGCTTGCCGGGGGCTCTTCGCCGATCTTTTGACCATTGCGCCAGGTGTTCGGGCAGAGCGGGTGAGTGTAGATGCTCGGATGATCGACGCTGGAATAGGTGATGTCGTCCACCGTCATCCCACCTTTCGGGTCGAGTCCGGCCATGTGCCGGATGCGCTTCGCGATCTCGTGGTCGGCGCACGGCGTATCGCCGCTGACCCCGAGCCCGCCGACGATCCGTCCGTTCTTGTAGAGCGGGACCCCGCCGCCGAAGGCGATCGCCCCGCCGCAGACACGGTCGTCGTCATCGGTGAGGCATGCCGGGTCGTACGGTTCCGGCTGCGCGACGCCGTACAACGAATGCCCGGGCTGCACGAGCGTGTAGAGCCGCGCGGTCGACAGCGCGAGCGTATCGGTGCTGAAGCCGTTGGCGGTGAACGCCTTTGCCCGCGCGATGTTCCGGCTCCCGGGCCAGCGCCCGCCTAACGAGTCCTTGCCGATGACGGTCGCGCAGAGCTGGCCGGCGCGGTTGACCACCGCCGCCCACTCGGCGCGTCCGCCGAACAGCCCGCCCGCTTCCCCCGAGTCAGGAGCGGCGCGGACGAACCGCTTGAGGGCGTCCGCGTCGGGCACCGCCGAGCAGTCTTTCGCCGACGCGCTCCGCGCCGACGAGTTGCGCGCGGTGTCCGAGTTGCCTCCTGCTCCGCGGTTGCACGCCGCCACCACCGCTCCCGCGGCAAGCGCGCCAATCGCCATCGTCAGGCATCGCCTCCCGCGCCGTGCGCCTCCGCCATCCGTCATCGCGTCGTCCTCGCTTGAGTGTTCACCGATCCCGGCTCCTTCATTTCACCGACTCGAGATACTGCGCGATCGCCCGCAGCTCGACGCCGCTGAACTGGGTGATCGTCGGCATCTTCGCTCCCGGCTTGATCGACTGTGCATTGGCGACCCACGCTTCCATCGTGCCGAGGTTGTTCGGCAGCGTACCGGCGGCAATCGTCAGGCGCGACCCGACGTGCGTCAGGTCGGGTGCCACCTGTCCGCGCGCGTTGGTGCCGCGCAGCGTGTGGCAGAGCGCGCACGGCCCGCCGGTCACCAGCTCCCTGCCTAACGCGGTCATCGAATCGACCGGCTCCTTCGCCGGCGCCTGCTGGGCGGCGATCCACGCCGCGTAGCGCGCCGGGCTGTCGGCGACGACCGTGAACGCCATGTTCGCGTGCTGCATGCCGCAGAACTCGGCGCACTGTCCGCGATACGTTCCGGGCTTCTCGGCGTGAATGCGGATCTCGTTCGTGTCGCCGGGAATGAGGTCGATCTTCCCCTGCAGCCCCGGCACCCAGAAGCTGTGAATGACATCGGCCGAGACGAGCCGGATGCGCACCGTTTCGCCGACCGGGACGTGGAGCTCGTTGGCAGTCGTGAATCGCCCCGGGCCCGCCGGATCGTCGTAGTCGACTTGCCACCACCACTGATGCCCGGTAACAGTGAAGTGCGGCGCGTTCGGGCTCGCGCTCGCCGGGAACCGGCCCATCGCCGCCAGTCCGACCACGAACACCACCGTCAACACGATCGCCGGCATCACCCCGCCGCCCCAGACGATGAACCCCGTACCCGGCTCGCTCAGATCGACCGCCGCCGGATCGCGGTCGCGGTGGCGCGACATCGCGACGAGGAAGAGTGCCATCACCGCGACGTAGACCACCGCCGCGGCGATCACCAGGAACCAGGCGAGTGCGCTGATCCGCCGCCCGCCATCGCCGCCGCCGGTGAACACCGACATCGGCGCCTGACAGGCCGCGACGCCGGCGATCGCCGCCGCCGCCAGCACCGCCGGCGCGAGGGGCGAGTGCCTGACGCGCAAAGGCCTAACGCGCGACGGGTGCGCGCTAGCGCGGCGGGTCGGGCTCATCGGGGGTCCTCAGCGACTTGATGTAGGTGACGATCTTCCAGATCTGGTCGCGCGGCAGCTTCGATCCCCAGGCCGGCATCCCGTGCTGCCGCCCCTCCGTGATCGAGGCGAAGATGTCCGACTCGCTTCCGCCGTAGTACCACGAGCTGTCGCGGAGGCTCGGACCCATCCCGCCGCCGGCATGGTCGCCGTGACAGCCGCTGCAGTTGAACTTGTTGAACAGCTGCCGCCCCTCGGCGAGGACGGTGCGGTCGCCGTGATACGGGTTCTCGGCGACCGGGAGCGCGCGATCGGGACCGGGCTGCGGACCGATGTAGAAGGTGCTCGCCGGCTGCGCGCCGCCGGCGACGTCAGTGCGGTTCTTGTCGCAGGCGGTGAGGACGGCAGCCGCTGACGCGACCAGCGTCAGGCAGGCAGCGACCGTGAGGCGGCCGCGCATCGGGGCGCGGTCAGAGCGTGAAGACATAGAGCACTCCTCCCGGCGCTGTCTTCATCTTCAGGTCGGGCACCGCGCCGGCGACGCCTAACGCGGTGTACGG
>JAICUE010000103.1 GCA_025936015.1 Gemmatimonadaceae bacterium | reverse complement strand
CGTCCTCGGCGACACGAGCGGCCGGGCGGTTCGCGTCAACCAGCTCGGGTACCTGCCTGACGGCGTGAAGGTCGCCGTCGTCTGCTCGCTCGACAGCGAGACGGTGCGGACCTTCACCGTCACCGACACGAGCGGCCGGGTGGTGCTCGGCCCCCGCCGCGCCAGGGCGATGGGGGGCTTCGCCGGCTGTGCCAGCACGGCCCGCCTCGATTTCAGCGCGCTCCGTCGCCCGGGCCGCTATCGTGTCGTCGCGCTCGGGACGGCCTCGCCGGTGTTCCGCATCGGCCGCGACGTCTACGCCGGTACCGCCGACACGCTGCTCTACTACATGCGGCAGCAGCGGTCGGGGTTCAATCCGTTCTTCGGCGACTCGGTGCACCAGCACGATGGAATCGTCGTCGACGACTCGGCGCTGGCGGGAAAGTTCATCCCGGCGAGTGGCGGGTGGGCCGACGCGTCCGACTACCTGCAGTACGTCGCGACCTCGGCGACGGCGACGGTGTCGCTGATGCTCGCGTGGCGCGATCATCACGCCGCATTCGCCGACGGCTTCGACGCGCGTGGGTTGCCGGGGAAGAACGGGGTACCTGACGTCCTCGACGAGGCGCACCACGGGCTCGAGTGGCTGCTGCGGATGTATCCCGAGGGCGGGCCGATGCTCAACCAGCTCGGCGACGATCGCGACCACACGTACCTCGACCTGCCGACGACTGATTCTTCCGACTACGGCTGGGGCAAGGGAAAGGAGCGACCACTCTATCCGTGCACCGGGAAGCCGCAGGGACTCTTCAAGTACAGGAATCGCTCGACCGGTCTCGCCTCCACCGCCGGCAAGTACGCCTCGGCGTTCGCGTTAGGCGCGATCGTCTTCCGGCGGGCCGACCCGGGCTTCGCCGACACCCTCGCCCGGCGCGCCCGGGCCGCCTACGAGGTCGGGCGGGCCTCACCCGGCGTCTGCCAGACCGCGCCGGGCAAGGCCCCGTACTTCTACGAGGAAGCGAACTGGGTGGACGACATGGAGCTCGCCGCGGCCGAGCTCCACGCGTTAGGCAGCGAGCGGCGCTACCTGCGCGAGGGGATGGAGTACGCGCGCCAGGAGCCGGTGACGCCGTGGATGGGCGCCGACACCGCCCGCCACTACGAGTTCTATCCCTGGCACAACGCCGGCCATCACGAGCTCTGGCGCGGCGCGAACGCCGGGGAAAAGCGCGAGTTGGCCGCGTTCTATCGCCGCGGCATCGAGGCAGTCGTCGCTCGCGCCGGGAACGGCTTTCACATCGGCATCCCGTTCATCTGGTGCTCCAATGACCTCGTCGCCTCCTTCGCGACCCAGGCACGCGCCTATCGCCTGATGACCGGCGACCGCCGCTACGCCGGCTACGAGGCAGCCGCCGTCGACTGGCTGTTCGGGGTGAACCCGTGGGGCGTCTCGATGGTGATCGGCCTGCCGGCGAACGGTGTCTTTCCGCGCGATCCGCACTCGGTGATCTCGTCCGAGCTGCACGTGCCGCTCACCGGCGGCCTCGTCGACGGCCCGGTCAAGCGCTCGATCTTCGCCAACCTGCAGTACATCCGCCTGACGCATCCCGACTCGCTCGCGCCGTTCAATCGCGGCGCGGTCGTCTACCACGACGACTGGGGCGACTACTCGACCAATGAGCCGATCATGGACGGGACGGCGAACCTCGCCTGGCTCCTGTCCGGCCTCGCCGGCGGACAGCGTTAGGCCTGACGGTTGCCGGCGAGCAGTGCCTCGAGCCGGTCGATGAACTCGGCCTGCGCCGGGTTCATCTTCTCGCGGGCGGCGGCCGCGCTGAACCAGCCGCAGCGGTCGATCTCCGGATAGCTCACCCAGTGCCCCGACTTGCGCGGCCACTCGAGCTTCGCGCTGTTGCTCGTGGTCGCGCTCGCGTCGGCGTCACCCTCCCACGCCCAGCCGTGGACGACCTTGCCCGCCTTCTGGCGGATGCTGCCTAACGGGAGGAAGGGGCCCGTCGCCTCGATCCCCGTCTCTTCGCGGAACTCACGCTGCGCCGCCGCAAGCGGATCCTCACCCTCGTCGATCAGGCCCTTCGGGATCGTCCACGCGCCGATGTCGCGCGACTTCCAGAGCGGCCCGCCGGGATGCGCGAGAAAGATCTCGAGCCCCCGCTCGCCACGGCGGAAGAGCACGAGCCCCGCGCTCATGTTCCGCCGCGGCGCGGAGCGCCGGCCGCCCGTCGTCCCACCGCGCGCACCCTCGGTCATCGTTATTGCGGCGGGACCTGGAGGACGACGGTGTCGCCCGGGACGACCGTGATCGACTCGGTCAGCGGCGTCCGGTTGCCCGCGAGGAAGTCGAGCTGGAAGCGGAGCGGCGTCGGGCCGAAGATCTGCGACGAGGGGATCCGCATCGTCACCGTCGACAGGCTGCTCACCCGCCCCAGCCGCAGTCGCGAGCTGCTCTGCCAGACGTACACTGTCGCGTCCGACAACGCCTGGTTCTCCACCCGCAGGTAAGTCGGCGCGTCTTCAGGCGCCGGCGTATTCGAGCTCCGCACGCACGCGGCCGCTGGCGCGAGCGACATCGCCGCAAGCAGCAGGGCGCTTCTCAACGTTCTCATGATCGTGCTCCCGTTCAGTGGTCGGTGTCGGGAGTTGCACCGATGGTGCCAGCGGCGGCGCTCAGCCTTCCTTGGCGCCGCCCTGCATCAGCAGGCGGAACACTGCCTGCTTCACTTCCTTGTCCTTGTCGTCGAGCAGGTGCTGCAGCGCGTTCTGCGCCGCCGGCGTCCGTGCCTCGCCTAACGCCTGGACCGCGGCGACGCGAATCGCCGTCGGCTTCTTCTTGAAGATCCCGCCGGCCGGCTCCGCTGCCTTGATCAGCCGCTGCACCGCATCGGTCGTCGCCAGCCGCCCGAGCGCGGCCACAATCGCGAGCTGGACCTCCTGATCCTCCTCGGCATCCAGCGCCTTGGTCAGCGTCCCCGCCGAGCGAAGACCCTTGCGCGTACCCATTCCCGACGCGGCCTGCATCCGCACCTGCGGCGAGTTGTCGCGCATCGCGACTCGCAGCGAGTCGAGCGCCTTCGGTGACGAGAGCTTCGCCAGCGCGGTGATCGCCGCGCGGCGAACGCGGTCGTCGTCGTGCTTGAGCAACTCGGACAGCGGGGCCTGCGCCTGTTCCGCCTGCATCTCGCCGAGCAGGTCGGCCGCGTTGCGCGCGACATACCAGCGCGCGTCGCCAAGCATGTGGATCAGCGCGGGGACGCCGGCGTTGAGCTGGACGAGCGCGTCGAAGAAGACGCGTCGGTCGCTCAACGACTGGGCGCTGGTGAGCTGGTCGATCAGCGCATCGGCGCCGTCCTCGCCGCAGCGCGCGAGGACGAGCATGTAGTCGTCGTGCTTCTCGCGGCGGCGCGGCAGCATCGTCGCGACCGCGCGCAGCAGCGTCGGCTTCGTCAAGCGGCGGAGCGCCATGACGTACGCGCGCTTGAGATCGTTCTCCGCCAGTGCTGCCTCGCGCGCGACGACGCCATGGAAGGACGTCGCCACGGTGTCGTGCTTCCCTTCGCGCGCGGCATTCTCGATGACGGTGACGAGATCGTCGAGGAGCCGGGTCGCGATGTTCGCCGACTTCGTCGCGTCGAGCTGCTGGAGCAGGTCGCCGGCCGATCCCTTCGGCTGCTGCTGGGCGGCGAAGGCGAGATAGCTCCCCGAGTCCTCGCCGATGAAGCCATGCGAAACGTCGGGCTGCGGGGTCGCGCGCGGACGCCTGGCCGCGGCCGCGACGTCGCCAGCGGTCTGCGGCGCGGCGCCATTCGACTTCGCGGCGTCCGGCGTCGCGCTCACCGCAGCGACGCTGCCCGTCGTCCGCACCGGCATCACGCCCTCGACGCCGGCGATCTCGATGTGGATGCTCTTCGCGCCTAACGCGGTGATGCGGGCCTTCGCTGCCTCGCCGCCGTCGCCGGGTACCGGCTGAGCGGCGAGAATCCGCGCCAGGCCGAGCAGGTCGGCCGCGCTCGCGGCCCGGTCGACGCGGATCTCGCGCACCGCGTGCCCGATCATCTGCGCGGTGAGGTCCTGGACGCCGGTCAGCGCGTCGGCCAGCGCGACGCCGTTGATGGTGAGCCGCCAATCGCGCGCCGCGAACACCACCGGACCATCCTTCGAGACCGTCACCGTCGCCCGCAGCGCCGCCTTCTGCTCGTCGATGTTCGCGCTCTCGTTCAGCAGGAGCCAGACGAGACGTGAGAAATGGCGCGCGAAAGTGACCGAATAATCCATTCAGTAGCACCCTCCGTCGGGTGCGCACGGGCGAGGCGGAGACTGACAGCTGGCATCTCAAGACCATCCGAGTGGCCGAAGGGTCACGCGGAAGTGAGACCAGTCACCAGTGAGCTGACGATTGATCGCTGGCCCGGGCTCAGGCCGGACGATAACATACCGAACGTTCCGCCCGCCATCGATTCACCGTCGCAGAGCAAAGTGCCCCGGCCGATTCCCCCACCCGTTTCATCCGGCTACACGACCAGCACCCCGGTACCGCTGTACTGGTGCCGCTACGGCTCCCCGGGCGCGCCGCCACTTCTCGTCCTCCACGGCGGCCCGGGTGCGAGTCACGACTATCTGCTCCCGCAGCTGCTCGAGCTGGCGAAGGAGCATGAGCTGATCTTCTACGACCAGCGCGGAGGCGGACGGTCGAAGACCGACGACCGCGCGCCGATCACCTGGCGGACGCACGTCGAAGACCTCGAGGCGGTCGTCACCGAGCTGCGGCTCGAGCCCCCGGCAATCGTCGGCTATTCGTGGGGCGGGCTGCTCGCCCTGCTCGCCGCCATCGAGCGCGCCCGCCGCGCGACACCGCCCTCCCTCCTCATCCTCATTGACCCTGCCCCGCTCACTCGGCAATATCGTGAGCGATTCGAAGCCGAGTTCGCGCGACGGCAGGGCGGCGACGCGATTCGCGCGATGCGCGAGGAGCTCGCCGCATCCGGGCTGCGTGAGCGTGATCCGGATGCGTACCGGCAGCGTGCGTTCGAGCTGAGCGTCGCCGGGTACTTCGCCGACCCGGCGCGCGCGCGCGACCTGACGCCCTTTCGGGTCACCGGGCGGGTGCAGCAGTCGGTCTGGGAATCGTTAGGCGACTTCGACGTCGTCGCCGGGCTCGAGGGATTACGGGTGCCCGCGCTGTTCGTGCACGGGCGGGAGGACCCGATTCCCTTCGAGTCGTCGGAACGAGGGGCGCGAGCACTGGCCGCACCGCTGGTGATGCTGGAGGATTGCGGACACGTGCCGTACGTCGAGCAGCCGGCGGCGCTGTTCGCCGCGATCGAGGGCTTCTTCGCGTCGGCCGCGGCCCGCGCGCGTTAGGCGGCGGCACCCGGGGTCGATGGGGACAGCGAGCGAGGAGACATGAGCGGCTACGACGACCGTGGGCGGTCGGAGATCACCACCACCGAGATCGACGGGAAGAGCTACGGCGTCTCGATGCGCATCATCTTCGACGGTATCGAGCACGTCGGGCGGCTCTGGTTCGCCGAGGAAGGGTGGGATGACGACGGGATCCCCGACCGCGGCGCCTTCCCCGGTCGAACCCGCGAGGAGGTCATCGCCCTCGCGCGGCGGCTGAACGCGCACGAGCTCGCGCAGCGCTACCGCCGCGCGCAGGCCGAGAAACGGCGCTTCCACAACCTCCGCCGCGTCACCGACGAGATCCTCGCCAAGATCCGCTACCTCAACCAGGTCGGCATCTCGATGCGCGCGGGGCTGCTCGACATCGAGGGCGCCGCGCAGGAGCTCGAGCTCACCGAGCGCCAGCTCCACGAGCTCGTCGACCGCCTCCGCCCGACCGCCGGCGTCGAGGACGACGATTAGTCTTCGGCAGTATGGACTCACGTACCGCCGCGCACGTCCTGTCGCGGATCGCCGCCCTCCTCGAGCTGTCCGGCGCGAACACCTTCAAGGCCCGCGCGTATGACGGCGCCGCCCAGGCGCTGCGCTCGATCGACACCGACGACCTCGCGCCGCTGCTCGCCAGCGGCGAGCTGGCGAAGCTCCCCGGGGTCGGTCCCGCAACGTTAGGCGTCGTCCGCGAGCTGGTCGAGACCGGCGAGTCCGCGTACCTCGAGCGCCTCCGCGCCAGCATCCCCGAGGGGCTGCTCGAGCTCCTCCGCCTCCCGCGCCTCGGCGGCGCGAAGATCCACGCGCTCCACGAAGCGTTAGGCATCACCTCGCTCGACGACCTCGAGCGCGAGGCGCGCAATGGCGGCCTCGCGACGGTGAAGGGCTTCGGCCCGAAGACGGTCCAGGCGATCCTGAAAGGGATCGCCAGCCTCCGCGCCGCCGGCGACCAGATGCGCATCCCCGCCGCGCTCGTCGAGGCGGTGCGCATCCGCGCCGCGGTCGCTGCCCATCCCGGCGTCGTCCGCGTCGAGATCGCCGGCTCGGTGCGGCGGAGCGTCGAAGTCGTTCGCGACATCGACATCGTCGCCGGCTGCAACGGCGACCCGCACGCCGTCGCGCAGTCGTTCGCCAACGCGCCCGGCGTCCGTCGCGCCGCCCGCCGCGACGCCGACACGACGACGATCACCTTCGTCGACGGCACCTGCCTCGACCTCCGCTGCGTCGCCGACGAACGCTTCGCCCTCGCGCTCTGGCGGATGACCGGCAGCGCTGCGCACGTCGCCGCGATCGCCGGACACGCCGCCCGCAATGGCTTCACGTTAGGCAGCGACGATCTCCGCGATCCCGCCGGCCGCGTCGTTCCCCTGCCTGACGAACCGGCGCTCTACGCCGCGCTCGGCCTCCCGTTCATCGTCCCCGAGCTGCGCGAGACGGGCGAGGAGGTCAGCGCCGCCGCGACGGAGGATCTGCCCGTCCTCCTCGAGCCGCAGCAGATTCGCGGCGTCATTCACTGCCACACCAGCTACTCCGACGGCAAGGCGACGGTCGCCGAAATGGCCGCCGCGGCGCGCGCGCGCGGCTGGAGCTACATCGGAATCTCCGATCACTCACAGGCCGCGTTCTACGCCGGCGGCCTCAAACCAGACGCCGTCAGGCGGCAGCACGACGAGATCGATGCGATCAACGCATCGTCAGGCGGCGACTTCACCATCCTCAAGGGAATCGAAGCCGACATCCTCGCCGACGGACGCCTCGACTACGACGCCGAGCTCCTCGCCACCTTCGACTTCGTCATCGGTTCCATCCACTCGCGCTTCGCGATGGAGGAACCGGCGATGACCGAGCGCGTCCTCCGCGCTCTCGACGATCCGCACCTCACCGTGCTCGCCCACCCGACTGGCCGCCTCCTCCTCTCGCGCGACCCGTACGGCCTCGACATCGACGCCGTCCTCGAGAAGGCCGCCGAGCGCGGCGTCGCGGTCGAGCTGAACGCCGACTCGCATCGCCTCGATCTCGACTGGCGACACCTCCACACCGCCAAGCGACTCGGCGTCACGATCGCGATCGGCCCCGACGCACACTCCACCCGGGGCCTCGACAACACCATGCTCGGTGTCGTCATGGCGCGAAAAGGCTGGCTCGAAGCGAGCGACGTGCTGAACACGCGCGATGCCGACGCCGTCAGGCAGTTCGCCCGGCACGGCCTCCCCGAGCAGGGCCGCTGATGGGCGTGAAGAAGAAGACGCGAGGCCGCGAGCGCGCGGCCGACCGGGCGGCCCGCGCGACACGACTCTATGACGTCCTCGCCGCGACGTATCCCGACGCGCACTGCGCCCTCGACCACGCGAATGCGTTTCAGCTCCTTGTCGCGACGATCCTCAGCGCCCAATGCACCGACAAGCGCGTCAACATGGTCACCCCCGCGCTCTTCGCGCGATACCCCGACGCCGCCGCGCTCGCGGTCGCGAAGCAGGAGGACGTCGAGGAGATCATTCGCAGCGCCGGCTTCTTTCGCACGAAGGCGGCGAACCTGATCGCGATGGCCGGCGCGCTGGTCGATCGCCACGGCGGCGAGGTCCCGGCGGCGATGGACGCTCTCGTCGCGCTCCCCGGCGTCGGGCGCAAGACGGCCAACGTCATCCTCGGCAACGCCTTCGGCCGGAACGAGGGAGTCGTCGTCGACACCCACGTGTCGCGCCTCACCCGGCGGTTAGGCCTGACGAAGGAGAGCGACCCGGTG
>JAICUE010000123.1 GCA_025936015.1 Gemmatimonadaceae bacterium | reverse complement strand
TACGATCGCGAATACTTCGAGCGGTTTTACCGGCGGCCCCGGACGCGCGTGCATTCGCCGGAGAGCGTCGAGCGGAAGGTGCGTCTCGCGGTGAGTGCCGCTGAGTTCATGCTCGGGCGGCCGATCCGGTCGGTGCTCGATATCGGCGCGGGGGAGGGTGCATGGCAGCCGATTCTCGCGCGGATGCGTCATGGCCTCCGGTACGTCGGGGTCGAGCCGAGCGAGTACGCGGTCGAGCGTTATGGCGCGCGGCGAAAGCTGCGACTCGGTCGGTTCGACGGCCTCGATGAGGCGCGAGTCGGCAAGGACTTTGACCTGGTCGTCTGCGCGGACGTCATGAACTATCTGACGACGGCGGAGCTCAATCGCGGGCTCGCGCAGATCGCGGCGCGGCTTCGGGGGCTCGCGTACCTCGAGATCTATACAGCGGCGGACCAGCTGGTCGGAGACTTGCGCAACATCGATCTGCGCTCGCCGCGCTACTACCAGCGGGCGCTGCGGACGGCGGGACTGGTACGATGCGGGATGCACTGCTACGTCGGCGCGTCGCTCGCCCACAACGTCGTGGCGATGGAAGGAGGGTGGTAACGGCCGCACCAGGCCGGATCAGCGCGGCGCCTGCCGCACCGCGCTCACCCGTGCCTAACGCTGTACGGTCGGCGCCTTCTTCCTTCGCCGCAGCAGGAACTCCGGCGCCATCGCGACGCCGAGCAGCGTGACCGGGATGATCTGCAGCGTCTGGATCAGGAGCGCCACCGCGATCGCCCCGTCGCGCGTCGCGCCGAACGGCTCGGCCGCGAGCGCGTAGGCGAGTTGGAAGAATCCGACATTCCCAGGCGTCGCGCGAACGAGGAAGCCGAGGTTCACCGCGAGCAGTGTCGCAACATCGCCGGCGAGCGGAAGGTGCAGCCCCGCGGCCCGCGCCGTCCACGCGAACGTCGCGAGCTGCATCGACCAGGCGAGCAGCGACAGCGCGAGGGCGGCGATGAAGCGACGCACCCCGGCCACCAGCGCAAGCGCGTTGAGGAACTGGCCGCGCGCGTTGCGCAGCTTCACACCCGTCCTCGCGCCGAACCCGGCACCCGCGGGCGCCACCGCGTCGTGCGCGGCGAGCACGCCGCTCGCCCGCCTCACGCGTGCGCGGAGAATCATCCAGTACAGAAGGCCGAGCGCGATGACCAGCGCTGCGGCCGCCGGCCAGCGCCAGCGCGAGAGCTCCGCGGGAAGCGGCAGCGTGAGCGCGGCGACCGCGAGGAAGAGGACGTACCCGACGAGATCGAACACGCGCTCGATTGCCAGCGTCGCGAGGATCGTCCCGGCAGGAACGCTGCTCGCCCGGGCGACGAATACGACGCGTGCGGCCTCACCGCCGTTGGCCACCAGCACGTTGTTCAGCCCCGCACCGGCGAGCGCCGCCCGCAGCGCGAGCCAGAGCCGATTCACCCCGACGCGGCGGAGGAAGATCCACCATCGGAGTCCCTTCACCCCGATCGACAACAGGTTCACCACCGCCGCCGCGAGCAGCCATCGCCGGTCCGCATTCCGGATGGACGCCCACGCGTCATGCCAGTTCACCGTCCGCGCGAAGAGCACGAGCAGCGTTATGACAGCGATCACGACGAGCGCGCGCAGTGCGCGAAACAACGGACTTCGCGCCTTCGGCGGCTCGACCGCGAGCGCGACTTCTGGCGCGGTCAATTCAGGAGTGGTCATGCGGCGGGAACCCCGACGAGCGAGTAGCTGCGGGCCACGAGCTCGGCGATGATCAGCGGAACGGCCGCGGCGGTCTGCGTTCGATCGCCGGCCGCATCGTAGCCATCGCCATCGTGCAACAGGACGATCGAGCCAGGCCGCGTTCCGTTCACGGTACGCGTGACAATCGCGCCCACACCCGGCCGGGCGCTGTCCCAGACGCCGAGTGACCAGCCGATGGTGCGCTGGCCGAGCGATCGGGCGATGCGCGACACCCACGGCGCGCGAAAGCCATGCGGGGCGCGAAAGACTCGCGGTTGCGCACCGGTCGCACCGACAATGGCGGCGGTGCCGAGCTCGAGATCGGTGCGCACGCTCGCTGGAGACTGCGTGTGCAGCTTCCGGTGGTGCCACCCATGGTTGCCGATGACGTGGCCTTCAGCGGCGACGCGCGCCGCGAGCGCGGGCCACCGTTCCACGTGGCGTCCGAGGAGGAAAAAGGTCGCCACCGTCCCCGACGCGGCGAGCGCGTCGAGAATGCGCGGGGTCGCCTCGGGATTGGGACCGTCATCGAAGGTGAGTGCCGCGATGCGCACCCCATCGCGCGGCAGTGGCAGCCTGCCTAACGCTCGGCCGAACACCGGGCTGTTGCGGTGATACGTCCCGTGGGCGAAGGCGCCGGCGGCGGCGATGCCGACCGCGCTCACCGCGCCGATCATGCCGCCGGCGCAGCCGCCAGGTCGAGGACGTCCGAATAGACTGCGAGCACCTGCTCGGTCACCCGCGGCCATGCGTACGACTGCGCGATGTCCCGTCCGACCGCGCCGAGCCGATGGCGCAGCGTCTCGTCGTCGAGCAGCCGCACGAGCCCGTCGGCGAGCGCGCGTTCGTCGCCGCGGGGGACCATCAGTGCCTCACGCTCGTTGCGCACGACGTCGCGGAAGCCAAGGATGTCCGAGCAGACGATCGGCGTCGCGCAGGCCATCGACTCGAGCAGCGTGATCCCGAACGAGGCCTTCGTCGTCGGGCAGGCATAAATGGAGCTGTTCGCGTAGTAGCCCGGTCGGCCCTCGAGCACCGGTCCGACGAAGGTGATGTCGGGGTCGTGCTTCGCGAGGCGGTGATAGTGTGCCTCGAGCGGGCCACCGCCGACGACCACCAGCTGTGCCTCACGCTGCGGGCCACGCACGCGGCGGAAGGTGTCCATCAACATCCGCAAGCCGTTTCTCGGATCGAAGCGTCCGAGGAAGAGGATCACCGGCACGTCGGCTCGCATCGCGGCCGGGCGGGGTGCATCGGGATTGAAGAAGTTCGCGTCGATCCCGTTCGGGATGATCCGCCAGTCAGCGTCGAAGTAGCGGCCGAGCGCGACGGTCGTCGAGTGCGAGACGGCGATCGCCGTCGCCAGCTTGTCGAGCCGTTTCTGGAAGTAGCGCCTGCCTAACGTGTAACCGACCGAGCGATCGAAGTACGTGTGGAAGGTGCCGACCACCGGGCAGTCAGCCTCGTCGATCGCGAGCAGCGGGAGGACGGGGCTCAGCGGCGAGTGGACGTGGACGATGTCATAACGGCCGCGGGCGAGCACCTGGCGCATCCGGCGGCGGAGGCCGGTGCCGACCGTTATCCGTGCCTGCGATCCGTTGGCATAGACCGACTGCGACCGCCCGATCGCGATGACATGCGGCTGCGGCGGGGCGCCCGGGATGTCGGCGGTGATGATGTCGACGTGGTGCCCGCGGGCCCGCGCTTCACGGGCGAAGTAGTGCACGTGCTCGCAGATGCCGCCGAGGTGGGGATAGTAGTACTCGGTGACCAGGGCGATGCGGAGGGAGCGAGAAGGGGTTCGCTCGAGGCGGCCGCCGTGCGGCGAAACCGGCGCGTGCGCGCCGTGCGCGGTGCGCGGCGCGGCGACTCCCACTTTAGGCCTGTTCGAGTGCGGCATGGGCGGCGGCGAGCCTCGCGATCGGGACGCGATACGGGGAACAGGACACGTAATCGAGCCCGATCCGGTGGCAGAACTTCACCGAGCGCGGATCCCCACCATGTTCGCCACAGATCCCTACCTTGAGACCGGGGCGGGTCTTTCGTCCTTCGTCGACCGCCATGCGGATGAGCCTCCCGACTCCGTCCTGGTCCAGCACCTGAAAAGGATCCTCGGGGAAGATACCCTTCTCGACGTAAGAGGGAAGGAACCTGCCCGCATCATCTCGACTCAGGCCAAAAGTGGTCTGGGTCAGGTCGTTCGTCCCGAACGAAAAGAATTCCGCTGCCTCGGCGATATTCCCGGCCATGAGCGCGGCGCGGGGAAGCTCGATCATCGTACCTATCGTGTAGCTAACTGGCTCCCCCATCCCGCCGAGCACTTCTTCGGCCTGGGTGACCAGAAGGTTTCGCTGATGCTCGAATTCCTTTCGTGTCGCAACGAGGGGGATCATCAGCTCCGGCCTGACGTCGATTCCGCGGCGCGAGGCGCGGACTGCGGCCTCGAAGATCGCCCGCCCCTGCATCTCGGTGATCTCGGGGTAGCTGATCCCGAGCCGGCAGCCGCGATGCCCGAGCATCGGGTTCGTTTCCCTCAGCGAATCGACGATTCGCGAGAGCTCCGGACGCGACAGCCCGAGCTGCCGCGCCAGCAGCTTGCTCTCCTCGCCGCCGTGAGGCAGGAACTCGTGCAGCGGCGGGTCGAGCAACCGAATCGTGACGGGGAAGCCGTTCATCGCCTCGAAGATCCCTTCGAAGTCCTGACGCTGCATCGGGAGCAGCTTGGCGAGAGCACGGCGCCGTCCCATCTCGTCACGGGCGACGATCATCTCGCGCATCGCGTTGATGCGGTCGCCCTCGAAGAACATGTGCTCCGTGCGGCACAAGCCGATCCCCTCGGCGCCGAACGCGCGGGCGATGCGAGCATCGTGCGGGGTGTCGGCGTTCGCGCGGACGCGAAGGCGCCGAACCTTGTCGGACCGCTTCATCAGCCGGTCGAACGATTGATACGCGGGCGCGTCCTGCTCGCGCGTCTGCCCGTTCACGACGCGAATGACTTCACTCGGGATAGTCGGCAGCGCGCCGGCAAAGACGCGCCCCGTCGCACCGTCGAGGGTGATCCACTCGCCCTCGGAGACCGTCGTCTCCCCGACGGTGAACCGCCGCTGCGCGATGTCGACGTGCATGTCCTTCGCACCGACGACCGCACACTTGCCCATTCCGCGCGCCACGACAGCGGCGTGGCTCGTCATCCCGCCGCGCGCGGTGAGCACCGCACGTGCCGCGACGATGCCGTGAAAGTCCTCCGGGGTCGTTTCCTCGCGAACGAGAATCACGCTGTCACCGATCGCCGCGCGCCGTTCGGCGGCGTCGGGATCGAAGACGGCGATACCGCTCGCCGCACCCGGGGAGGCGGGCAACCCGTGCACGATCGGCGTCGCGCGCACCGCGCCGTCGATCACCGGGTGCAGCAGCTGGTCGAGCTGTTCGGGCTCGACGCGGCGCACCGATTCTTCGCCGGTGATCAGCCCCTCGTTCACCATCTCGTCGGCGACGCGCACCGCTGCCATCGCGGTGCGTTTGCCCGAGCGCGTCTGCAGCAGGTACAGCTTGCCGCGTTCGACGGTGAACTCGATGTCCTGCATGTCGCGGTAGTGCGTCTCGAGCTTTTGCTGCGTCGCGAGCAGCTCGGTGAACGCACCCGGAAGCCGCGTCTCCATGTCGGCGATCCGGAGCGGGGTGCGAATCCCCGCGACGACGTCTTCACCCTGCGCATTCACGAGGAACTCGCCGTAGAACACATGTTCGCCGGTGGACGGATCGCGGGTGAAGGCGACACCCGTGCCGGAATCGTCGCCCATGTTGCCGAACACCATCGCCACCACGTTGACCGCGGTGCCTAACGTTTCATCGATGCGGTTGGCGCGGCGGTAATCGACCGCCTTCTTCAGCGTCCACGACTTCCAGACCGCTTCGATCGCGCCCCAGAGCTGTTCGCGCGGATCCATCGGAAACGACCGGCCCGTCGCCGCGCGGACCAGCTGCTTGTATTCCTCGACCAGGTTCCGGAGCGCCTCCTCGGAAAGCTCCGCGTCGGACTCGACTCCGCCCGTCAGGCGCTTCGACTTGAGCAGGTGCTCGAACTGGTTGATCGGTACGCCGAGCACCACGTCGCCGTACATCTGGATGAAGCGGCGATACGAGTCGTAGGCGAAGCGTGCGCTCCCGCTCTGCTGCGCGAGACCAACGACCGTGCGGTCGTTGAGCCCCAGGTTGAGGATCGTTTCCATCATCCCGGGCATCGACACCGGCGCGCCCGAACGCACCGAGACGAGCAGCGGAGCCTGGGGATCGCCGAAGCCGCGGCTGGTGGACTTCTCGAGCGCCGCGAGATTGCGCGCCACCTCGTCGCGGAGCGAGTCGTCGACGATCCCTGTCTTCAGGTAGTCGACACAGACGGAGCAGGCGATGGTGAAGCCGGGGGGAACAGGAACGCCGAGATTGACCATCTCGGCGAGATTCGCTCCCTTTCCACCCAGCACCGCCTTCATGTCCTTCGTTCCGTCAGCCCTGCCGTTGCCAAAAAAGTAGACGCTCTGGGTCACTGGGTATGTTGCTCAGCATCCGCACCCGGCGCGGAGCTTGTCTGGGTCAGTTGGAGGCGCCGTCGGGTAGTCGCCCGAGAAGCAGGCATGGCAAAACCCGTGCGGGCCGTCCGGAACCGACTGCAGCATGCCGTCGAGGGACAGGTAGCCCAGTGAATCGACGCCGAGGTGCTCGGCGATCTGCGGGATGGTGAGATTGGCCGCGATCAGCTCCTCGCGGGTCGGCGTGTCGATGCCGTAGTAGCATGGCCCGGTGACGGGCGCCGAGCTGACGCGCATGTGCACTTCGGTCGCGCCGGCGGCGCGTACCATCGCGACGAGCCCGCGGGTCGTCGTCCCGCGCACGATCGAGTCGTCGACCATGACGACGCGCTTTCCGTCGAGCACCTCGCGCACCGCGTTGTACTTCACGCGAACCTTCGCGTCGCGGGCGCCCTGCGTCGGCTGGATGAACGTCCGTCCGACGTAGTGGTTCCGAATGAGCGCGAGCTCGTACGGCAGCCCCGATTCCTCGGCGAATCCGAGCGCCGCCGAGTTGGAGGAGTCGGGGACGGAGAACACCAGATCGGCGCTTGGCGCGGGATGCTCGCGCGCGAGCCGGCGGCCAAGCGCGCGCCGTGCGCGATCGACCGAGCCGCCGAAGACGCGGCTGTCAGGCCGCGCGACATAGACGTACTCGAAGACGCAGCGACGTGAGTCGCTGTTCGGCAGGCGCGCGCCGGTGCGAACGCCCTCACCGTCGACCACGAGAATCTCACCCGGTTCGACCTCGCGCTCCGCCTGCGCGCCGATGATGTCGAGGGCACAGCTCTCCGAGCCGAAGACCACCGCGCTGCCTAACCGTCCCATGACCAGCGGCCGCCAGCCGCGCGGATCGCGCGCGGCGAGCAGCGTGTCGCCGATGAGGACGAGAAGGGAATAGGCGCCCTCCACGCCATCCAGTGCTTCGGCGAGTCGCTGCTCCGGGCGCTCGGCCGTGGACCGCGCGATGCGGTGGACGATCACCTCCGAGTCCATCGTCGAGGAGAAGATCGCGCCGCCATCCTCGAGCTCG
>JAICUE010000376.1 GCA_025936015.1 Gemmatimonadaceae bacterium | reverse complement strand
CGTCCGTTGCGGGGGCGCAGACATCCGCGACGCTCGATGTTTCGAGCTCGCGCCTCCGGTACTCGGGTGACACGGCGACGAGCGGTGCATTCACGATCGCGCCGACGCTGCGGGCGGCGGCGCCTAACGCTTCGCTCGACGCCAGCGCCGGTCTCTCGCAGTTCGCCGGCGGCGGCTGGACGACGCAGGGGGTGCTCGCCGGATCGGCGTACACGCCGTGGCCTCACCTCATCGGCGAGCTGGCCGGCACCACCGGCGGCAGCGTCCATGCCGACGGCAATCGCACCGCACAGTCGCTGGCGAGCATCCGGCTGCACCTGCTCCGCGCCGGAATCGGCGGTTGGGTCGGCGGATCGTTAGGCCAGACGTGGGACACCCTCGGCTGGCATGGAGTTCGGGGAACGGAGGGTGGCATCTGGACACAGCACGACGGCCTGACGACGACGCTTTCGATCGCGCCGACGAGCGTCGCCGACTCGATCCACTTCACCGACGTGCAGGTTGCGGTGCATGCGCTCGTCGCGCGTGCCGACATCATCGCGACGATCGGCCGTCGCGGTGGCGACGCGGGCGCGTTCGGCGGCGGCACGCAGGGCTGGCTCAATGCGAGCGCGGCGCTGTGGATCACCAGCAACGTCGCGATCACCGCGGGTGGCGGACGGTATCCGTCCGACCCGCTGCAGGGATATCGGCCGGCGACCTACGGCGAGATCGGACTGCGATTCGGCGTTCGCGACTTCACCGGTGCACGGGCGAGCGCCTCGACTCCCGACCGGCGCCCAGGCTCGACGCGGCCAGCACCGCTCTCGGCGATCGATCGCATCGATGCAGAGAGTGCGCGCGATGTGAGCGGCTTCGAGGTTCGCGGCTCGGCCGCCGAGCGAGTGATTCGTGTGCGAGCACAATCGGCGCGGCGCGTCGAGATCGCGGGCGACTTCACGAACTGGCAGCCGGTGAGCCTCACGCGCAGCGAGGATGGCTGGTGGACGGTGACGTTGCGGATCGGCGCCGGCACGTATGAGACGAACGTCCGCGTCGATGGTGGTGCGTGGCTCGTCCCGCCGGGCACCACTCCGCTTGCGGACGAGGATGGCGGCGTCGTCGGCGTTCTCGTGGTGGGTGATCGCTGACGGTGCGGGGGGTCACCGGTCACCGGTGATCCATCGAGTGAAGTGACGAAGTGCGATAATCCGGCAGTCTATCTCATGCACGACGCAGGATGCGCGGCCGGTTAATGCACGGTGCGCACGCAACGCAGACAGAGGAGGATCTCATGCGATATACGAATTCGCTCGTCGCGCTCTTCGGAGCCACGCTGATCACCGCGGCGAGTGTCGCCGCGCAGACCCCGGCAGCCGATCCGTCGGCCCGTCTCCAGGCTGTGCTCCCCGCGGACGTCGCGGCGCGCGTCCTCGCGACGATCGCCGACGCACGTGCACACGACCTGCCGGCGGCGGCGCTGGAAAACCGCGCGCTCAAGTTCGCAGCGAAGGGCGTTGCCCCGGCCGACATCGAGCGCTCGGTGAACGCGCAGGCCGACCGGATGGCGAGGGCGAAGAACGCGTTGCAGGACGCTCGCGGGACGAAGCCGGCCGACGATGAAGTCGAGGCTGGCGCCGAGGCGATGCGGCGTGGGGTCGACGGCGCGCAGGTGAGCGCGCTGGCGAAGAGCGCGCCCTCGGGTCGCTCGCTCGCGGTTCCGCTCTATGTCATCGGCAGCCTGATGGATCGCGGGCTTCCCTCGGACGCGGCGCTGGCGCGCGTCCACGATCGTCTCGTGAACAAGGCGAGCGATGCCGATCTGCAGAAGCTGCCGAACGAGCTTCCGGCGCAGGCCGCTGCTGGCCAGGCGCACAAGCCGTCGACGACGGGCACCGACCTCGCGGCGACCAAGCGTCCGGCGAACGCCGGCGGGCGTCCGTCAACGGTTCCGGCAAATGGTGGCGCGCACGGCCGTCCGGCCGGCGCCGGCGCTTCGGCTGGCGGTCATCGGCCGTTCTGATCGGCTGACGCACTAGCGTCGAGCTACCGAGACCCGCATCGTGGTGATG
The DNA here is from genome assembly GCA_025936015.1 of Gemmatimonadaceae bacterium. GTDB lineage: Bacteria > Gemmatimonadota > Gemmatimonadetes > Gemmatimonadales > Gemmatimonadaceae > JABFXC01. The sequence goes on along the minus strand of JAICUE010000376.1, from coordinate 1,385 downwards.
TTGCCACGATGCGGGTTTCGTGCATTGGTCAGCGTCGCCGTCAGGGTTGCAGCGCGGCCCGCGTCGGAACATTTCTCGCGGCAGCGCGCGTTGCTCGACACCAGCTGTCCCGACCCTCAACCCCGGCCCGCACATGCGCACGACCTCTGCACTCGCTGTTCTCCTCACCAGCACCGCGCTCGCCTGCTCGAACTCGAGCAAGCTCCAGGACACCGCATCGCACGGCACGGCCGGCGCGAACAGCGACACCGCCGCGATGTCGGCGATGCGCACCGACACCAGCGCGCATGGCGCGAGTGCCGGCGCGACCGCCAGCGCGACGAAGGTGAAGACGATCACCGGCTTCCAGACGCCGGAGAGCGTGAAGTGGGACGCCTCGTCGGGCTACTGGTTCGTGTCGAACATCAACGGCCAGGCGCCGGCCAAGGATGGCAACGGCTTCATCTCCCGCCTGACGAAGGACGGCGCCGTCGACTCGCTGCACTTCATCACCGGTGGAAAGAACGGCGTGACGCTCAACGGTCCGAAGGGGCTCGCGATCATCGGTGACACGCTCTTCGTCGCCGACATCGACGTGATCCGCGCCTTCAACAAGACCACCGGCGCGCCGATCCACAGCTGGGACGTCTCGAAGCAGGGCGCGAAGTTCCTCAACGACGTCGCGGTCACTCCTAACGGTGATGTCTATATCTCCGACACGCAGATCGCCTTCAACGCCGACGGCTCGACGTCGCACACCGGCACCGACCGGATCTTCATGATCTCGCACGACCGGAAGAGCGCGAACATCGCGATCCAGTCCGACTCGCTCGGCAGGCCTAACGGTCTCGCCTGGGACGCGAAGAACAACCGCTTCATCGTCCTCGCCTTCGGCACCAACGCGATCCATGCATGGACGCCGGGCAGCAAGACGGTCACGACGATCGCGACCGGACCCGGCCAGTTCGACGGCGCCGAGATCACCAGCGACGGCCGCATCCTCGTCTCGAGCTGGGCCGACAGCTCGGTCTCCGCGATCAACGGCAACACGATGACCCACGTCGTCACCGGCGTCGAAGCCCCGGCCGATATCGGGCTCGACCCAACGCGCGGGCTGCTCGCTGTGCCCTTGTTCAACAAGGGCCAGGTCGAGCTGTGGCAGCTGAAGTAGCGGGGTGACAGCGTTCCGGGTCCGTCGACCGCGGAGGAACGGCGGCTCGGGGCGTTGGCGGGTGTCGTCCGTTCGGGGTCGTACAGCTTCGTCTGGGGAGGAAAAGGAGTAAAAAGAGTTACAAGAGACCGCCTCGTGCAAGGCTTCTACTCGCCGAGCCGAACTACTTGGGGGCAAGTGTGGAGAGTTTATCTCGCCCCGCTTGCCCCCTGAGCAGTTCGACCGCGCGAGTAGT
>JAICUE010000330.1 GCA_025936015.1 Gemmatimonadaceae bacterium | reverse complement strand
CGGGGCCACCACGCTCGACGAATATCGCACGCACGTCGAGAAGGACCCGGCACTCGAGCGCCGATTCCAGCCCGTGTACGTCGGCGAGCCGACGGTCGAGACGACGATCGCGATCCTGCGCGGGCTGAAGGAGCGTTATGAAGCGCACCACGGCGTGCGCATCACCGACACCGCGATCATCGCCGCCGCGACGCTTTCGCACCGGTACATCGGCGATCGTTTCCTCCCGGACAAGGCGATCGACCTCGTCGACGAAGCGGCGTCCCGTCTCCGCATCGAGATCGACTCGATGCCGCAGGAGATCGACGAGATCGAACGCCGCGTGATGCAGCTCCAGATCGAGCGCACCGCGCTCGCCAAGGAAAAGGACAAGAGCGCGCTGGAGCGCCGCGAGTCGATCGACCGCGACCTCGCCGACCTTCGCGAGCGGTCGTCGGCGATGAAGGCGCAGTGGCAGAAGGAGAAGGAAACGTTAGGCGGCGTCGGCCGGATCAAGCAGCAGATCGACCAGGCGCGCATCGAGGCGGAGCAGGCGCAGCGGACCGGCGACCTCGCCAAGGCGGCCGAGGTCACCTACGGACGGATCCCGGAGCTCGAGCGCCAGATGCGCGACGTCGAGAAGTCGCTCGCGTCGGGCGACGGCAAGCCGCGATACCTCAAGGAGGAAGTCACCGCCGAGGATATCGCTGAAGTCGTCGCGCGGTGGACGGGAATTCCCGTCACGCGGATGATGGAGAGCGAGAAGGAGCGCCTGACGAAGCTCGAGGACGAGCTCGCGCGCCGCGTCATCGGCCAGCGCGAGGCCGTCAGTGCCGTCGCGAACGCCGTCAGGCGCTCGCGTGCCGGCCTCCAGGATCCCAACCGCCCGATCGGCTCCTTCATCTTCCTCGGCCCCACCGGCGTCGGGAAGACCGAGACCGCGCGCGCCCTCGCCGAATTCCTCTTCGACGACGAGCACGCGATGGTGCGCATCGACATGTCGGAGTACATGGAGAAGCACGCCGTCGCGAGGCTCATCGGCGCGCCGCCCGGGTACGTCGGCTACGAGGAGGGCGGGCAGCTCACCGAGGCGGTGCGCCGGCGGCCGTATTCGGTGATCCTGTTCGACGAGATCGAGAAGGCCCACGCCGACGTCTTCAACGTGTTGCTGCAGATCCTCGACGATGGACGGCTGACCGACTCGCAGGGGCGGACGGTGGACTTCCGCAACGCGGTCATCATCATGACGTCGAACATCGGCAGCCACTTCATCCTCGAGCACGCCGGCGGGGATCGCGAGATGGTCGAGGCACAGGTGATGGCTGCGCTCCGGCAGCACTTTCGCCCCGAGTTCCTCAACCGCGTCGACGACATCATCATCTTCCGCCCGTTAGGCAGGGAGGAGATCGAGCACATCGTCGGCCTGCAGCTCGGCCACCTCGACAAGCTCCTTGCCGACCGGAAGCTCACCCTCGAGCTCACGCCGGAAGCGCGGCGGCTGATCGCCGAGGAGGGCTACGATCCCGCCTTCGGCGCGCGACCGCTCAAGCGCGCGGTGCAGCGGATGCTGCAGAACCCGCTCGCGCTGGCGATCCTCGAAGGCAAGTTCCACGAGGGCGACACGATCCGGGCGACGGTCGGGCCCGGCGGCCGGGTCGCCTTCGAGCGCGCGACCGGCGGCGCGGCCGCCGACGAAGCCGAGCATGGCGAGCCGGCCGGCGCACGTTAGGCAGCGCGGCCCGGCGTCGCGGTCGTGAGCGCGGCCGTCGACGAGCGGTGGATGCGCGTCGCGCTCGACGCGGCGCGCGCCGCGGCGCTGGCCGGCGAGGTGCCGGTCGGCGCCGTCGTCGTCCGTGATGCCGAGGCGATCGCGATTGCGGCGAACCGCACCATCCGCGACCAGGATGCGACCGCCCACGCCGAAACCCTCGCGGTGCGCGACGCGTCGGCGGCGCTGGCCAGCTGGCGCCTCGATGGATGCACGCTCTACGTGACACTCGAGCCGTGCGCGATGTGCGCTGGCGCGCTCGTGCTGGCGCGCGTGGACCGAGTCGTCTTCGGCGCATGGGACGACAAGGCGGGGATGGCGGGGTCAGTCGCCGACCTGCTGCGTCATCCGCGACTCAATCACCGTCCCGAAGTCAACGCCGGAGTGCTCGCGGCGGAGTGCGGGGAACTGCTCGGCGCATTCTTTCGCGCGCGCCGTGCGGACACCGCGTCGCGCGCCGAGGCGCGACTCGTTGACACACCTGACGCGTCCGGATAAATTTTGAGGCTCCAGGACGGGTGGCCGAGTGGTTGAAGGCACCAGTCTCGAAAACTGGCATACCGGCAACGGTATCGTGAGTTCGAATCTCACCCCGTCCGTCTGGTGACGAGAACGTGAGGGCCACGGCTCTCACCTTCTTTTTTTGTAGGGGTTCTGCTCCTCGGGTGACGAGGAAGGAGAACGAGGAATATGCGCCGCCTGCCGGCGGCGATGAGGATGGGTGGCCGAGTGGTTTAAGGCGCACGCCTGGAAAGCGTGTGGGGTGTAACAGCCCTCGCGAGTTCGAATCTCGCCCCATCCGTGGACGACGTAACGACGAAGCCCCGGCCGAGCAGCTCGCTCGCCGGGGCCTTGTCTTCTCGCCGGAGCTCCGCGCGGTCCTGCCTAACGCGTGTAGACGATGTTCTCGTCCGGGAAGGTCAGCGTGTTGTTCCCGTCCCACTGCGCGTCCGCCGTGACGCCGCAGAACCCGCCGGTGTTCGTCTCGGTGATGGTGATGCTGTTCCCGCTGTGGGTGTAGGGACCGGTGCACGTCTCCTGGTATGGCGAGACCTGGCCGTTGGTGTCCGTCACGCGGAACGACCACGGCGCCGAGAAGGTCCCGTCCGTGTTGAGCGTGATACTGCCGCTCAGCAGCTCGGCACGCTCCCCGGTGTTCGCGTCGTTGTAGTAGACCATCGGGAGCGTCTGCCCCCCGAGGCTCTGCATGGTGTAGGTCCCCTCGATGCGCTTCGGGGCATTCGATTTGTCGCTCCCGCAGCCGGCGGCGACGAGAAGCAGAACGGTGCAGGCAAGGCGCCGCATGACGGATCTCCGGAAGAATGATCGACCAAGCTGGCTCGTTGCGGCAAGGCGGGCAAGGGGTCGCTCGACATTCGGACGATTCCCTAACGGCGCGCCCCTCCGCGCCGCGTGTCGACCACGGCGACCCCCCATGGCCGCCGCCCGACCCGGACATGGCCGACCACGGCGAGCGTCTTCGTGTCGATGATGGAAAGCTGATCGCTCATCCCGTCGGCCGACACGAGCAGGGCGCCGTTAGGCGAGAGTCCGAGGCCCCATGGCCGGCTGCCGACGCCGATGGACTGGATGACGTGCAGGGTCTTCGCATCGACCACGCTCACCCGCCCGGCCGCGCCATTCGCGACGAAGACTCGCGCGCCATCGCGGCTGACGACCACCCCGACGGGCTTCCCCGCGTTGTGCTCGAGCGGAATCGTCGCGACGACAGCATGGCTGCGCGTGTCGATCACCGTCAGGCTGCCGCCGATCTCCGCGGTCACCCACGCCCGGCGCGAGTCCGGTGAAAACGCAACCGCGCGCGGGCGGACGTCGACGAGGACGTTGCCGACGACCTTCGCGGTGTGTGCGTCGATCATCGAGACGCTGTTGCTCGTCTCGGCAGTCACGTATACCCATTTCCCATCGGGGCTGGCCGCTACTCCCTCCGGTTCGATGCCGACGATCGCGCTCGACAGCGTCGTCCGCGATCCGAGGTCGATGGCCGTCGCGGTACCCGCATCCTCATTGGTGGCGAACAGCTTCTTGCCGTCGACCGAGACGGCAAGCTGCTCCGGATCCGTGCCCGCCTCGATCCGTCCGGTGACGCGGAGCGTCGGGACATCGATGGCGACGATCGCATCGGCCGAGCTCTCGACGGTTGGCGCGTCGTCGCTCACCGCGACGTAGATCGTCCGGCCCCCGGGCGCACCCTGGACGCCGCG
>JAICUE010000299.1 GCA_025936015.1 Gemmatimonadaceae bacterium | reverse complement strand
TCGCGTCGCGCTTCATCCCGGCCCACGTGCCCGGCCCGATCCCCACCTGGACGGTGCTCGGGATCAACAGCGCGCTGTTCGCGTTCGTCAGCGGCGTGCTGGTGATGATCTTCGGAAGCTTCCGCGCCCGGATGAACAACCTCCGCCAGTTCGTGAAGCGCGTCGAGGTCGGCGACTTTGGCGGCGAGTACGACAGCAGCTCGGACAAGCGTCCCGACGACCTGACCCTGTTGGGCGAGAGCTTCAACGAGATGCGCAGCCGGCTGATCGAGCTGGTGGGCACCGACGTCCTCACCGGCTGCGTGAGCCGGCGCGCGTTCGAGTCGCGCCTCTCGCGCGAATGGCGTCAAGCGAAGCGCCGCGGGTCGACGCTGGCCGTCCTGATGGTCGACATCGACCATTTCAAGGAGATCAACGACAGCAACGGCCACCCGGCGGGCGACACGGTGCTGGCCGAGCTCGGGGAGATCATGCGCAGCACGGCGCGCGAGACCGATACCGTCGCACGGTTAGGCGGCGACGAGTTCGTCGTGATGCTCCCCGACACCGCCTGGCAGGGCGCGATGACCTTCGCCGAGCGTCTTCGCCGGAATGTGGACGAGCACCGCTTCGAGCTTTCGCCAGGGAACGCCCTTCCGATCACGATCTCGGTCGGTGTCGCGCTGGCGAAGGGGAGCGATCCCGTCACGCACGACGACCTGCTCCAGAGCGCGGACCGCGCGCTCTACAAGGCCAAGTCCGGCGGTCGAAACAGGATTTGCGCCTAGCCGCAGTCGCCGGTGCGCAGTTCAACACGGCGATCGAGAGATGAGAGATACCGCGATCGAGAGATGAGAGACGAGAGAAACGACCCGGCGGGACGGCAACAGCGGGCGTGCCGCTAACCGCAATCGTCTTTTCGTCTCTCATCTCTCCTCTCTGCATCGGAGTCTCTCTCATCTCTCATCGCCGTGTTGAACTCCAATCGCACGGCGTCTCTCCTCGCAGTTGACGGCGGTCATGGCACACCGGACATTGGGGGATGCCGCCCGCTGCTCTCATCACCCTCGCCGACCTCCGGGATGCCGCCCGCACCATTGCCGGCGTCGTCGTCCGGACGCCGCTCCTTCCCGCTGACGAGCTGACCGATCGCGTCGGCGCGCCGGTGTGGCTCAAGCCGGAGACGCTGCAGCGAGGGGGCGCGTTCAAGCTGCGCGGGGCCTACAACTTTCTCGCGAAGATGAGCTCCGAGGATCGGTCGCGGGGGGTGATCGCGCCGTCGTCGGGAAACCATGCGCAGGCGGTCGCGCTGGCGGCGAAGTTGTTCGGGGTGCGGGCGACCGTCGTCATGCCGACGACGGTGACGGCGGCGAAGCGCGGCGGGGCGGAACGGTTAGGCGCCCGGGTCGAGCTGGCGGGAACGACGACCGCGGACCGGATGAATCGGGCGATGGAGATCGTCGCCAGCGAAGGCGGGACGCTGGTCCCGCCGTACGACGATGCGGTCATCGTCGCCGGCCAGGGGACCGCCGGACTCGAGATCGCGCAGGATCTTCCCGATGTCGGCACGGTGCTGGTGCCGGTCGGCGGCGGCGGGTTGAGCGCGGGGGTCGCCGCCGCGATCAAGCTGTCGCTGCCTAACGCGCGGGTGATCGGCGTCGAGCCGGCCGGGGCGCCGAAGCTGACGAAAGCGCGGGCGGCGGGGAAGCCGGTGAAGCTCGAGAAGACCGGCGGCCTCGCCGACGGGCTGCTCGCCGTCGAGATCGGCGCGATCCCGTTCGCCCACCACCAGGCCTACATCGACGACGTCGTCCTCGTCCCCGACGACGACCTCCGCGACGCGATGCGCTTCCTCCTCGACCGGATGAAGCTCGTCGTCGAGCCGAGCGGGGCGATCACCGTCGCGGCGCTGCTGACCGGCGCGGCCAAGACGCGCGGACCGGTGGTCGCGGTGCTGAGCGGCGGCAACATCGAATTCGACGGGCTGCGGGCGCTCCTCGGGGACCGTTAGGCCTCACGTGTCGGACGCGCGCATCCTCGTCGCCGATGATGACCCGGCGATCCGGGCGGCGGTGTCGTGGCTGCTCAAGGAGCAGGGCTACGACGTCGTCGCGGTAACGCGCGGCGAGTCCGTATACGCCGAGCTCGAGGAACAGCCCGCCGACCTCGTCCTCCTCGACGTCGACGTTCCCGAGGACGATGGCCTGACGGTGCTCAAGCGCCTCCGCGGCAACGAGCGGTGGCGTGACCTGCCGGTGATGATGGTCTCCGCCGGCGATGAGGAGGATCTCGCCGCGCGGGCGCTGCGCGCGGGTGCGGCCGACTTCATGGCGAAGCCCTTTCGCCTGCGTGAGCTGCTGGCGCGCATCCAGTCACAGCTCCGTTCGCGCGACACCCTGCGCCGGGCGTATGCCGCGCTCCGCGAGGTGTCGGAGGCGCTGGTCGAGTCGCGCGAGGAGGCGAAGAGCCGGCGCGAGCTCGTCGACATCCTCCACGAGGTCACCGGCGAGCTCTCGCCCGAGGAGATCTTCCGCATCCTCGCGCGGCGCGTGGCGCGGGCGCTCGACATCTCGCGCTGCTCGGTCATCCTCGCCCGGCCGGGCGACGAGCTCGGCGTCGTCGCCACCGCGTTCGACAACCCGGGGCTGCGCAACTTCCCGATCCGCCTCGATCGCTATCCGGAAATTCGCGCGGCGCTGGAGCACGGGGCGCCGGTGCTCGTCGAGGAGGGTGCGGCCAACCCGCTCTACGGCGAGATCCGCAAGGTCTGGGAAGCCGAAGGCCTGACGGTGCCGGTGTCGTCGGCGATCGCGCTGCCCTTCACCCTCGACCGCACGCAGCTCGGCGTTTTCTTCCTGCGGACGAGCGGCAGCGAGCCGCCGCTGTCGCACCACGACATCGAGTTCGCCGACACCGTCATCCGCGCCGCGGTCGCGGCGATCCAGCGCGCCCAGCTCCTCGAGACGACGCGCGCCGACAAGGCGCGGCTCGAAGCGCTCGCGACGACCGACGCGGTGACGACGCTCCTCAACCGGCGCGCGCTGGTCGACCGGCTGCTCCACGAGATGGAGCGGGCGCGGCGCTACGCGACTCCGCTCGCGCTGCTGATGGTGGACCTCGACCACTTCAAGGACATCAACGACACGCACGGGCACCTCGTCGGCGACGAAGCGTTGCGCGAGGTCGCCCGGCTCCTGCAGAGCGGAGTCCGCAACGTCGACATCGTCGCCCGCTACGGGGGCGAGGAGTTCGCGATCGTCCTCCCCGAGACCTCGAACGAGGGCGCGGTTGCATTCGCCGAGCGCGTGCGCGAACGTGTGGCAGAGCATGTGTTCGCGAATGAGCGCCTTCCGTCGCTGCGCCTGACCGTCAGCGTCGGCGTCGCGTCGGTGCCGGCCGCGGACATCGAGTCGGTCGAGGATTTCTTCGCGCGTTCCGATGAGGCGCTCTATCGCGCCAAAGCCGGGGGCCGCAACCAGGTTCGAGCCTGACCATCGCATCATGACGCGCGCATCATGACTCGCTGTCCGACCTGCGGCACCAGCTACGGCGACGACGTGCGCTTCTGCACGAAGGACGGCACCCGGCTCGTCGTCGCGGCGCCGCGCGGCGCGGCCACTCCGGTGGCGACGCCCGCGGCCGCGGTCACCGAGATGATCGGGCAGACGCTCGAGCACCGCTACAAGATCATCAAGAAGCTCGGCGAGGGTGGGATGTCGTACGTCTACCTCGCCGAGGATCTCGCCAACGGCAACGCGAAGCGCGCGATCAAGGTGCTCTCGCCCGCGCTCTCGCAGGACGAGAACGCGATGGCGCGACTCCGCCGCGAGGCGGATCTCGGCGGGCGGCTCGAGCATCCGAACATCTGCCACATCATCGGGCTCGGCGAGACGCCGGACCGGCTCGTATACATCGTGATGCCGTACATCGCCGGGGAGCTGCTCTCCGACCGGACGCACCGCGCCGGCCAGCTTCCGCTCGACGAGGTGGTGCGGTGGGTGAACGACATCTCGGCGGGACTCGAGCGTGCGCACGAGCTGCAGATCGTCCATCGCGACCTCAAGCCGGAAAACGTGATGATCGCCGAGGGAAAGAACGGCGAGTCGCGTGCGGTGGTGATGGACTTCGGCCTGGCGAAGGAGCGGCGCGCGTCGCCGGAGCTGGCCAAGCTCACCGCGACCGGGATCGTGCTCGGCACGCCGGAGTTCATGAGCCCGGAGCAGCTGCGCGGGAAGCCGCTCGACGGGCGAACCGATGTCTACTCGCTGGCGTTGATGACCTACGAGATGCTGACGGGGAAGCTGCCGTTCGCCGGGCGCACGCAGCAGGAGATGATGATCAACCGGCTGCGGAACGATCCGACCCCGATCCGGCAGATGCGTCCGGACCTCAACTTCAACG
>JAICUE010000150.1 GCA_025936015.1 Gemmatimonadaceae bacterium | reverse complement strand
CTCGACATTCCCACCATGGCGGATCTGGCGGAGCAGGGGCGCGCGCCGGAGATCCTGTTCTGGTTGGGTTGCATGGGATCGTTCGACGACCGCGCGAAGAAGATCGCCGTCGCCGTCGCCCGCATCCTCACCGCGGCTCGCGTCAAGTTCGCGATCCTCGGCCAGGAGGAGAGCTGCAACGGTGATCCCGCCCGGCGGTTAGGCAACGAGTATCTCTACCAGATGCTGGCGAAGCAGAACATCGAGACGCTCGACCGCTATGGCGTGAAGACCGTCATCACGAGCTGCCCGCACTGCTTCCACCAGATCGGCAACGAGTACCCGCAGCTCGGCGGCAATTACGACGTCATCCACCACTCGACCTACATCGAGAAGCTCCTCGCCGACGAGCGCGTACCGTTAGGCGGCGCCGATCGCGAGCGCCTGCGCATCGTCTATCACGACTCCTGCTACCTCGGCCGCTACAACGACGTCTACGATGCGCCGCGTGATACGATCCGCCGCTCGCTCCCCGTGGTCGACCTCGTCGAGGCGCCGCGCTCCCGCGACCGGGGGCTCTGCTGCGGCGCCGGCGGTGGCCGGATGTTCATGGAGGAGAAGGAAGGGAAGCGCATCAACATCGAGCGCACCGAGGAACTGCTCGCAACGGGCGCGGACGAGATCGCGGTCGCCTGCCCGTTCTGCATGACGATGATGAGCGACGGCCTCAAGGCGAAGGACTCGGCCGTTCCGGTGCGCGACATCGCCGAAGTCGTCGCGTCCCAGCTCGCTCAGCCGGCGGCCCAGCGAATCTCGTAAAGGTCGATCGTCTGCTTCACGGCGCCTTCCTCATACGGGAGGCGCCGTTTTCTTTCGATTCGCAGCCCGGCCGCCGGACACGCTGCGATGAATGCCGGTGTCGCCATGCGGCCTGGATCGGCGATGATCGCGACGCCACCAGGTGCAAGCGTCCGTGAGAGCGTGCGCGCGACGATCTCTGCGTACGGTCGCTCGTACAACACGTCGGACGCGATCACCACGTCGTAGCGCGGCATCAACTCCGGAAGCGCGCGCCAGTCGAGGAGCAGGACGTCGATCGCCTGTTTCGTCGCGCGCCACGTATTCACTCGCGCGAAGCGCAACGCGTCTTCGTAGTAATCGCTGGCCGTTACCGTGAACCCCGCGAGCGTCGCGGCGCAGGCGACGAGACCCGCGCCGCACCCCAGCTCGAGCATCCGTCGGCCTCGTCCCTCACCGAGCAGCGAATCGGGATCGACGAGGTCGCGCGACAGCGCGAACGATGAGGGCCACGGCTCGGCCCAATACGGCAGCCGTTCGTCCGCGAGGTAGTCTTCCTCGCTGATCAGCTCATCGGAGCTCGCCGGATGAAGCAGCTCGATCGCGGTCCCGCCTAACGCGATCGTGGTCTCGGTCACCCGGAACCGTCGTCGAAGCGATTCCTCGATCCGGGCGACGTCCGTCGCGCTGCTCATCCCGCTTCCGGCGACGTCACGCGCAACTCGTTCTCCATCACGACCGCGCCGTGCAGTGGCAGCGCCGCGACTCTGCTCCCCGCGGCAAGAACTTCCTCGCCAGCGGGGATCACTAGCAGCGCGTCTGCCCGCGCCACCGAGGACATCAGTCCCGAACCCTGCGGTCCGGTGAGGGTCGCCACGAACCCGCCGTCCGACCGCGCCAGCGTTGCTCGCAGCAGCAGCGTCATGGCTGGCGCGCATTGCACCGGAGCGGCGAGCCGGACCTGCACTGCCGCGCGATGGACCCGCTCGACGCCCTGCAGGCGGAGCACCGCCGGTCGCACGAACAGCTCGCCGGTGATCGCCGCCGACACCGGGTTGCCGGGCAGGCCGAGCCACGGTGTGCCGCCTAACGTGCCGAAGGCGAGCTGCGACCCCGGGCGTGCGCTGATGCGCCAGAAATCGATCGCCCCCGTCTCCTCGACGATCTGCCTGGTGTAGTCATGCTCGCCAACGGATACTCCCGCCGTCGTGACGAGCAGGTCAGCCCGCGCCGCGCCGTCCGTCATCAGCGCGCGAAGCGCCTCGCGATCGTCGCGTGCGACGCCGAGGTCGAGGACCTCGCCCCCCGCGTCGCGGATGATCGCGCCGAGCGCGTACCCGTTCGTCGCGACGATCCGCTCTCCGCTGCGCACGTCGGCGAATCGCTCGATCGTCGTCAGCTCGTCGCCCGATCCGACGACGGCGATCACCGGCCGCCGCGAAACCCGCGGCTTCGTGCAGCCGACCGCGGCGAGCAACGCGAGCAGCCCGGGGTTGATCCACGTGCCGCGGGTGGCGACGACGCTCCCCGCCGCGACATCCTCGCCCGCCGGCCGGACGTTGCGCCCGACATCCCGCGTCGAGCCGACGCGGACCTTGTCGGTTCCGCGGTCGGTGTCCTCGATGCGGATGACGCAGTCGGCGCCGTCGGGCAGCGGCGCGCCGGTCATGATCCGCATCGCCTCGCCGCTGCCTAACGCGCGCCTCGCGCGTCCCCCTGCGGCGACCGTCCCGACGACCCGCAACTCGACCGGTGCGGTCGGTGACGCATCCGCCACGTCGGCGCCGCGCAGCGCGTAGCCGTCCATCGCCGAGTTCGGCCACAACGGCAGCGCGACCTGCGACTGGACATCCGCAGCGAGCACCCGCCCGGCGGCACCGACGAGTGCGATCTCTTCCGCGTCGACCGGGACGAGTGCCGCCATCACCCGCGCCGCGGCCGCGGCGAGATCGAGCACCGTCAGGCGGTCAGGGCGTCGCGGCGACGAGCCGCATCCCGGCCAGCCGCGCGGCGATCATGTTCTGCACGGCCTCGACTTCCGATGTCGGCACCGTCCAGTTGTTGCAGAGCGCGCTGAAGATCACCATCCGCCCATCCGCGGTCGTCGCGTAGCCGGACAGCGATCGCGCCTTGTCCACGTATCCGGTCTTCGCATGGACGTTTCCCTCGGCCGGCGTCCCCTTCATCCGGTTCGAGATCGTCCCGTCGACGCCGGCGATCGGCAGCGCGTCGTAGAAGACGTGGAAGGCCGTGTCGCCGCGAATCGTCGCCAGCACATGCACGAGCGTTTCCGGCGACACGTAGTCGTGGCGTGACAATCCGCTTCCATCGCGGATCGCGTAGCCGCCGTCCTTGACGCCCCACGCAACGAGCTGGCGCTCGATCACCCGGCGCGCGCTGTCCGCCGAGCCTACTCCCGTGGCTTCGAGCGCCAACGTCTTGAAGAGAATCTCGGCGATCTGGTTCTGCGAGGGCTTCTCGAGCGCCGGGAGAATCTCTCGCAGCGGCGGCGACAGCGTGATGAACAGCGTGTCAGGCTTTGCCGTCGTATCGGGGAGCGCACGGCCATCCAGGCGCATGCCGCGATCCCGGAGCGCCTCGCCTAACGCGTCGACGTAGGAGGCGTCGGGCACGCGGAACGCGACGTCGTCGCTCGCGCTGTCTCCGACAGCGATCGTTCCCTCGACCAGCGCGCCGCCACCGATGCTGTCCCAGCGAAACGTCAGGTTCGTCGCCCTCGGCGCGCCCGGGACAGCGGGCGCAACGGTGGTTGCCGTCACCCGTACCTTCGGGCTGTGCAGCGCGGGCCGCGTTTCGACCGACACCGGCGCGCCAGGCTTCTTCCCGCCGCGGGCGATGACCGTCGCGAATCCTTCGTTGAACATCAACTCGTCGACGCCGGCGCCATACCCGTAGTCGAGATCGTCCCAGTCCCACCCGTAGCCTAACGTCGGGCCGGGAAACGCATCGCCGGCGGGAATGATCCGCCCGGTGACGCGCGCGATTCCATGCGCGCGCAGCGAATCAGCGATGTCGTGCAGCGGGATCATCGCGTCCTTTCGCATGTGATCGCTGATCGTCGGGTCGCCGCGCCCGAAGACGAGCAGGTCGCCGCGGAGCGTGGAATCGCGTACCGTCCCCCGCGCGGCGAACGTCGTCCGATACTGGTAGTCCGGCCCAAGCTGCGTCAGCGCCGCTGAGCCGGTGATGATCTTCATGTTCGACGCCGGCATGAACAGCTTCCCCGCATTGCGCGAGTACAGCGTGTCGCCGCTGGCGGGATCGACGATCAGGATTCCCCAGAATGCATTGGCGAATTTCGGATCGTTCACCGCGCTGTCGATCGACGCGCGCAGCAGCGCCCGCTCGTCCACCAGTGCCGCCGCTGCCGGCGTCCCGCTGGAATCGAGCCGCAGCGGTACTGGCGCCGGAACGCGCGCGTTGTTCGTGGCGCACGCCGCGATCGCGACGAATGGAAGCACAGAGAGGGCAATCCGCATCAGGCCGAATCTCTAACGTTGGAATGTGTCGCCGCCAGCGCTCGCAGCTGGTCGAGCTGCTCGGGAGTATTGACGCTGGCGAACGGTGAGGCGCGCTCGCCAGTGCCCCCCTCGACAAGATGCACCCGGAGCCGCCGCAGCGCTTCCTGCGGGCTTCGCACGCCCTCGGCGAACGCCGCCGCCAGCGTATCGGCCGCTCGCGCGCGATACAGCGCGCAGAGGGGCTCGACCCGTCCATCCACCTCCCAGGCCACCACGTCGGCCTCGGGCCTCGCGTCGATCAGCGGACGCAGTTCGGCGGCCGTCACCAGTGGCATGTCCCACGCGATCACGATCGTATCGCGACCGGTCGAGCGCAGCGCGGTGACGATCGCGCCTAACGGCCCCATCCCCGGCGCTTCGTCGCTCACCGCATGCAGCGCCGGCAGCGTCGCGGCGACGGCCGGTGTGGCCCCGACGAGGACGATCTCCGTTCCCACAGCGCCTAACGCGGCCGCCACCCGGTCGACGATCCGTTCCCCGGCGATCACCTCGAGCCCCTTCGGAAGTCCAGCGAACCGGCGCGCGGCCCCGCCCGCGAGGATCGCGCCCGCGATCGCGCTCATGGGTCGATCGTGCAGGTCGCTCGCAGTGAATCGTCCTCGGCCACCGATACCGACGTCACCGTCGCCGCGTCGCCTAACGCCCGCTGCACCCGGTCCAGGATGAACCGCGCCAGGTTCTCCCCGCTCGGCACGAGACCGCCGTCGGCGAACTCGGGGACGTCGAGGTTGATGTTGCGGTGGTCGAAGCGGTCGCGCACCTCGGCCTGGAGCACCCGGTCGAGCAGCCCCAGGTCGACGACGAAGCCCGTCAGCGGATCGATCGCGCCGCGAACCGTCACCTCGCACACGTAGCTGTGCCCGTGATAATTCTCGCGGGCGCAGAGGCCGAACGTCGCCGCGTTGCGTGCATCGTCCCACTCGGGACGGCGGTATCGGTGCGCCGCGGCAAAGTTCACGCGGCGTGTCAGCGTCGTGGTCATCATCGAAAATGAAAATGTCCGGCTCTCACGAGCCGGACAAGTCGCCGCGCCGCCTGCGTTCAGCGAAGTTCGCTGCCGTCGCGGCCTTCGGGTGTCGGCGAATCGGGCGGAACCCAGGCCGTGCCGTCCTCGATCGCGCTCTGCACGTCAGTCGTGCCGTACAGCCGTGCGTCGAGATCCTCCTCGAGATGTTCCGCCTCGGGCGAGAGCGGGACCGCACGATCGCCGAGGAGCAGCCCCTCGTGCTCGGCCTCGTCGGCTAGATGCTCCTCGATGTCGACGGGACTCACCGAGCGGCGTTCAGGATCGACGGTGAGCTGGTTGTCGAAGTGCTCGATTCCCAGGACATCCGTCACCACATGCTCGGCGATTCGCTGCTCCGCTTCCGTCCCGACCGCGCCGGCAAGCGTGACGACTCCATCCTCGACCAGCACCGCGATCTCGCGCGCATCGAGCCCTGCCTCGGCCGCGAGGTGCGTTCGGACGAGCGACTTCAGCTCGTCGTCGTTCAGGTCGTCGAGATCGTGGATGTCTTCGAAGTCGTGCGCCATGTTCGTTGCTCCGCGGACGTGTGACTGCGAGGACGGGCCGCTACCGCATCTCGCGTCGCCTAGCGCAGGAACCGGTACGTGAGGCCGAGCGTGAACCCCGCGTTGTGCCGCCAGCTCGAGGATGAGGCGTCTGGTTTCAGGACCGACGGCGTCGTCACCGTCGAGATGTACGATCCCGGATACTTGATCGCGAACAGGTAGTCGGTCACGTCGCCGCGAATTTCCCACCGGTTCAGGCGACCGCCCGGCACGTAGCGGACGCCGCCGCCGAACGAAAGTGCAAAGGTGGTGCCGGATGTCCCACCAAATTTGTAGTTGCCAACGTCCGACGCCGGCTTCAGATCGGACGCGACGCCCGCGCCGAACTGCACCAGCGGCACCAGCGAGTGCCAGCTGCGCTGGCCCGTCAGGTTCAGCGTGATGCCGACGTCGGTGAAGAGCAGGGGCGCGTCCACCTCGCCGAGGAAGCGCGTCGCCTTTGGCTGGCGCGGGTCGAGCAGGTGGCGCTTCGATGTCGTCGCAACGCTGCGCACGGTGAGCTGCGCCGGACCCGCGAGCTGCAGGTCGTAGCGCAGCCCGT
>JAICUE010000076.1 GCA_025936015.1 Gemmatimonadaceae bacterium | reverse complement strand
TGAACTAAAACCGCAGCCATCAGCCATTAGCCATTAGCTGGAAGCGACTGCGTTCACGGCGTTACCGCCGTCGCTCACAGCTAACGGCTAACAGCCGTCAACGGGACGAACTCGTCAAGCCATGTCGAAAGTCAGAATCGGAATAGTCGGTAGTCGCTTCCAGGCGGACTGCATCGCGCATTCGGTGAAGATGATGCCCGAAGAGATGGAGGTGGTCGCGGTCGCGTCGCCGTCGCCGGGAAATGCTGAGCGATTCGCGAAGCAGCACGGGATCGCGCGCGCGTACACCGACTACCGCGAGATGCTGCGCGATCCCGCGGTGGAGATGGTCTCGATCACGGCGCCTAACCGCCTGCACGCGCAGATCACCATCGACGCGGCATCCGCGGGGAAGCATGTCGTGTGCGAGAAGCCGCTCTGTGTCACGCTCGAGGAGGCGGACGCGATGATCGACGCCTGCGCGAAGGCGGGGGTGCTCCTGCTGTACGCCGAGGAGCTGTTCTTCGCGCCGAAGTACGTGAAGGCGAAGCAGATGGCGGATGAGGGTGCGTTCGGCCGGGTGCATCTCGTGAAGCAGGGCGAGAAGCACTCGGGGCCACACTCGGACTGGTTCTGGGACGTGAACCAGTCGGGCGGCGGCGCCCTCATGGATCTCGGCTGCCACGGCATCGCGTTCTGCTGGTGGTTCCTCGGCAAGCCGAAGGTGAAGAGCGTCTATGCGCAGCTGTCGACGATGGTGCACGGCGCGAAGACTGAAGGCGACGATGAAGGGGTGACGATCATCGAGTTCGAGGGCGGAGCGTTAGGCGTGGTCGAGAACAGCTGGAACCGCCCCGGCGGGATGGACGACAGCATCGAGGTGTTCGGCGACAAGGGGCAGACCTACGCCGACATGCTGATGGGCAATGCGCTGCCGACGTACTCGGAGATCGGCTTCGGCTACGCGGTGGAGAAGGCATCGTCGACGAAGGGATGGACATATCCCGTCTTCGAGGAACACTGGAACTACGGGTTCCCGCAGGAGATGCGACACTTCGCGCGCTGTGTCCGCGGAAAGGAAACGCCGATCTCCGACGGCGAGACGGGGCGCGTGGTGCAGCAGGTGCTCTATGCGGCGTACGCGTCGGCCGGGCTGGGGCAGAAGATCATGATGCCCTTCGCGCCGAAGGGCGTGCGCAAGCCGATCGACCTGTGGAAGAAGCCCGAGCTTGCACGCGGCGCGCTCTGATGCCTGACGCACCGGCACGGGTCTTCGCGTCACCTGAAGCGATCGGCGAGGAGTTGGCAGCCCGTCTGCTCGATCGCATCGACCGCGCGCGCACGAATGGGCGGCGATTCCTGCTTGGCAGCCCGACCGGCCGGAGTCCGAAGCCGGTATTCGTGGCGATGGCGCGGCAGCTTGCCGCACGACCGCGGGAGCTGAACCACGTCGTCTTCGTGATGATGGATGAGTATCTGGTCGGCGCGGGCGGCGCGCTGGTGTACGCGCCTGCGACTGCGCCGTGGTCGTGCCATCATTTCGCGCGCGTCGAGATCGCGGAGCAGCTGAATGCATCGTTGGCGAAGGAGCAGCAGTTGCGCGCCGAGTCGTTCTGGTTTCCTGATCCGGCGGACCCGGGGGCGTACGACGCGCGGATAGCCGACGCCGGTGGAGTCGACTTCTTCATGCTCGCCTCGGGCGCGAGCGACGGACACGTCGCGTTCAACCCGCCGGGCAGCGCTCGAGACAGTGAGACGCGGATCATCGAGCTGTCCGAGGAAACACGCCGAGACAACCTGAAAACCTTTCCGGCGTTCGGGAGCCTCGACGCGGTTCCACGCCACGGGGTGAGCGTTGGGATCGCGACGATCACGCACTCGCGCGAGGCGGCAATGATCGCGTGGGGTGGCGGAAAGCGCCTAACGGTGTCGCGGATGCGTGCCGCGCGCGGCTACGAACCCGACTGGCCAGCGACGCTGATCCACGAGTGCGCGGGTGGCGAGATTCTTTGCGACGAGGCCGCGGCCCAGCCTGCCTGACCGCCAGGCGGCCTGATCGCGGCGCGCAAGATGCTTCGTATACCCGTCCACGCCGGGGGAGGGCGCCACTCTCTGGTGCGGCGCGGGTATGCAACTGCCTCCTCGGCGGCCGACGCGTTGCGCATCGTGCGCGCGTCGCTGCCTCGAACTCCCGATAAGTCAATGTCTGCGATGCAGTCCCGCCGCCTCGTCGTCGGCGCGGCGATGTTCACCGTTCTCGTGGCATCGGCGCCACTCCTTTCCGCGCAGGATCCCATGCCCGGGATGCCCGGAATGCATGACATGCCGAAGCCCGATACCATGTCGGCGATGGCCATGCCGATGATGTCGGGTGCGTTAGGCATTCCGATGGACCGGATGGCATCGGGCACCACCTGGATTCCGGACGCGGTCCGCCTGCCGTCGCGACACGTGGCTGCGGGGGAATGGGACGTGATGATGCACGGTTTCATCTTTGGGCAGTACGATGCACAGGGCGGCCCGCGCGGCGATACGCAGTTCGGCTCGCTCAACTGGGCAATGCTGATGGCCACGCACAAGGTGGCCGGCGGAATCTTCCAGGCCCGGACGATGCTGAGCCTCGACCCGCTGACTGTCGGCGGGCGAGGCTACCCGCTCCTCCTGCAGTCCGGCGAGTCGTACGGCGGTGCGCCACTCCACGACCGCCAGCATCCGCACGACTTCCTGATGGAGCTCGGCGCGATCTACGAGCGCGCGTTCAGTCCTGACATCGCGTGGTCGCTCTATGCGGCGCCGTCGGGCGAGCCGGCACTCGGGCCGGTCGCGTTCATGCACCGGCCGTCGGCGATGGACATCCCGACCGCGAACATCACTCACCACTGGCAGGACGCGACGCACATCAGCTTTGGAGTGCTGACGGGCGGGTTGTTCACGCGGTGGGCGAAGCTCGAAGGCTCGGTCTTCAACGGGCGCGAGCCGGACGAGCGGCGTTGGAACATCGATCCGATCAGACTCGATTCGTACTCCGGACGCCTAACGGCGAACCCGTCGGCGCACTGGAGCCTGTCGGCGGGCTTCGGCTACCTCCATTCACCCGAGGGACTCCACCCCGAAGAGTCGATGCACCGCGCGACGGCGTCGATACTGCACGGGACGCGAGTCGGGACCGACGGGCAATGGTCCACTGCGCTCATCTGGGGCGCGAACTCGCACGCTGGCCAGACGCGCACGACGCATGGTGCGCTCGTCGAAAGCGAAGCTGTGCTCGACTCGCGAAACACCGTCTTCGGCCGAGTCGAGTACGTGCAGAAGAGCGGCGAGGAGCTCGTGCTCGACACTCAGGCGGAGCTTCCGACCGGTGTCGCAGCGTTCGGCCGCGACCGAGTGTTCGACGTCGAGTCCCTCGCGCTCGGTTACATCCGTGAAGTCGGCCACTGGAAGTGGGCGACGATCGGGCTCGGCGCGGAGGGAGCGTTGAACGTCGTTCCCACCGCACTCGAGGATGTGTACGGATCGCGCACGCCATTCGGTGGGATGCTGTTCCTTCGGCTGCGACCCCGCCGTGCGCAGAT
Organism: Gemmatimonadaceae bacterium; assembly: GCA_025936015.1. Lineage (GTDB taxonomy): Bacteria > Gemmatimonadota > Gemmatimonadetes > Gemmatimonadales > Gemmatimonadaceae > JABFXC01. The sequence continues at coordinate 5,802 of JAICUE010000076.1, read as the reverse complement.
GGAAGACATGAAGGGAATGCCAGCTCACGCACAGCATTGAGGCCGACCTGTTGACATACCCCTATGGGGTATATATCTTCGGTCCAGACAGAGAACAATCATCCGGAAGGAGCGAGTCATGGATCGCATCACGATGAAGATCGACGGAATGAGCTGCGGACACTGCGTCAGCGCGGTGGACAAGGCGCTGAAGAAGCTCGACGGCGTCAGCGTGGAGAACATCGGGATCGGAAGCGCGACGATCTCATACGATCCCTCGGCGGTGTCCGAGCAGCGGATCGCCGAGGCGGTCGCCGACGAGGGCTACTCGGTCGTCGCGACCACGCATTGAGCCGGGAAGTGCGTCGGCGGATCACCAGCCGAAGTCGCGGGGATCCGCATAGCTCGGTGAGTGTGGTCGCGAACAGCCTGCGCCTCCGCGGCGCACACATCGCTCAGGAGACACTCGAATCATGACAACGAAGACGAAGCGTCGTCCACTGACGCTGGCGCCTGGCGCGAGCTGCGGCTGCGGCGTGCAGGAGAGCGAACACGATGGGCGAAAGGCAGTCGCGGTCGATCCCGACGCGAAGGATCGCAACGTGAAGCGGCTGCGCCGGATCGAGGGACAGGTGCGTGGGATCCAGAAGATGGTCGATGAAGACCGCTACTGCGCCGACATCATGACGCAGATCTCCGCGGTACAGGAAGCGCTGCGATCGGTCGGCCGCGAGCTGATGCGCAACCATCTCAAGCACTGCGCGACGACAGCGATTCGGAGCGGTGAGGGCGAGGCGGAGGCGATGTACGACGAGCTGGTCGAGCTGATGTACAAGCACAACCGATGAGTGTCGTGCACGATTCACCGGAGCCGTTCTATCGGCCGACGGGAACCGAGGTCGAGATCTTTGCGAACTGTCACGCACAGGGTCTGCCCGTGCTGCTCAAGGGGCCGACCGGAGCAGGGAAGAGCAGGTTCGTCGAGCACATGGCGTGGCGGCTGCGTCGTCCGCTGGTCACGGTTGCCTGTCACGACGATCTGTCGGCGAGTGATCTCACCGGCCGCTATCTGATCAAGGGCGCCGAGACAGTCTGGCTCGATGGCCCGCTCACGCAGGCCGTGCGCAACGGCGCGATCTGCTATCTCGACGAGCTCGTCGAAGCGCGGCAGGACACGATCGTCGTCATCCATCCGCTCACCGACGATCGCCATGTCCTCCCGCTCGACAAGACCGGCGAGCTGATCGAAGCGGCGCCGGGGTTCCTGCTGGTCGCGTCGTACAATCCCGGCTACACGCGTGCGCTGAAGGACCTGAAGCCAAGCACACGTCAGCGGTTCGTGACGATCGATTTCGACTTTCCACCGCCGGCGCTCGAGCGCGAGATCGTGATGCACGAGGGCGGAGTGAATCGCGCGATCGCTGCATCGCTCGTCGAGATCGGCGCGAAGCTCCGGAACCTGCGCGCCGAGGGGTTGGTCGAGGGGCCCGGCACCCGACTGCTCGTGTCGGCGGCGCGGCTGATCGCCCGCGGCACTTCGCCGATCGATGCATGCCGTGTCGCGATTGCCGGACCGCTGACCGACGATCCCGACCTGCAAGGCGCGATCGACGACGTGATCCAGGCGCTGCTCTGACCGCGACGGATGCGGCGGCCGCCTAACCGTTCACTCTTCTGGAAGTTGCGCCAGCGCACCGCTCGGCGCATCTCGACGCTTCGCGAGCGAATGCGTCGCCGGGCTCGTCCCGGGCAAGTCGAGCTCACGGCCGTGCAGGTACGTCTCGAGCATTATCTCCGCGCGATTTACGGGCGAACAGTCCGCGTCGAGGAGTTTGCGGACCCGCTACCGTCGACGCTCGTGCCCGCCGCGGGTGGTGTCTCGGCGTTCGAGCAGTATCGCTGTCTCGCGGTGCAGCGAGCGGAACGGCTCGCGCGAGCGTCGGCTGACAGTGCCTTGCAGCTTCGCTCGAATCTCGAGCGCGACCTGTTCGAGCTGGCCGAGTCGGTGAGCGTGGACAAGGCGATCGCCGCGACCCAGCCCGGGTTGGCGCGCACACTCGCCGCTGGACGGAGCGTCGCGCTTCAGGCCCGCACGCGCTTGGCCGGCGCGACGACGCTCGAGCGGGAGGTCGAGCGACTGGCGCAAGCAGCGCTCTCGACGCCAGCTGACGCGCCGAACGCGCCGGTGCCCGCCGAGCCGAGCGCGGAAGGCTCGGCCAACTGGGCGCGACGAATGGCGGCCGAGCTCACGCGCAACGTGCCGGCGCGGATTGCCAGCCGCTATCGACGCATCGCGCCGTTAGGCATCTGGCGGACGGCGGTCATCAGCGGCGACCCGGCGACGATCCGTGAGCAGCTGCGCGACCCGTCGCACGAGGCGCCGCTCGCGCCGGCGTCAGCGAGCCGGCCATCGCGTATCCGACTCCCGTCCGTCGGGCCGCCGGATCAGCTCGTCGCTCACGAGAATCCTGGTGGTAGCGGGCGGGAGCAACAGGGCACAACGCCGTCAGCGAACAATGTGTCAGCGGATGCGCCGCCCGCCGCCGCCGCTGACGGTGCGCCCGGCAGCGAGCCGTCGCCTGACGACGAACCCGATGCGAATGCGTCCGAGCGCGAGATGCGCGGTTCGTCCCGCCACGCCGAGAGTCCGCGCGGTGAGGTATATCGCTACCGCGAGTGGGACCTGTACGTGAAGGGCTATCATCGCGAGCCGAGCGTGGTGCGAGTCACGGTGCCCGAAGGACGCAGCGACAGCGCGCCGTCGCTGCTCGGTGAGCGTCACGCCGTACTGGTGCGGCAGGTGCGCGATCGCTTCGCCCAGCTTCGCGCCCACCGGCAGCGGTTATACCGCCAGCCTAACGGCGACGAAATCGACCTCGAGGCATGGGTCACCGCGACCGGCGACTTCGCCGCCGGCCAGAACCCCGACGATCGCTTCTACGCGACGGTTCGCGCGAGGCGTCAGGCGATCGCGATCCTCCTGCTGATCGACGTCAGCGCGTCGACGCGCGCGCCAATCGGCGACGGGCATCGGGTGATCGACGTCGAACGGATTGCTGCGCTGCTGGCAGCGGAGGCGTTCGACGCGCTCGGCGACCCGTATGCGATCGTCGCCTTCTCGAGCGACGGGCGCGCGGACGTGCGGGTGAGCGAGGTCAAGCGGTTCACGGAGAGCGCCAGTGGCGAGACGGAACGACGGCTCGCGGTGCTCGAGCCGGCGAACGCGACGCGGCTTGGCGCAGCGGTGCGTCACGCGACGGCGATGTTCGCCGGGCGAGCGGAGCAGCACCGGCTCCTGCTCATCCTGTCGGACGGAAGGCCTAACGATCGCGATGGCTACATCGACGAGGACTACGCGGTCGAGGATTCGCGCCGCGCGGTGACCGAGGCGCGGGCGGCCGGGGTGACGCCGTACTGCATCACCGTGGATCCGGAAGAGCCGCGCGAACACATGGAGCACATCTTCGGCGAGCAGGGCTACCGTGTGCTTGCGGAAACGGCACACCTGCCGGCGGTGCTGCTCCGCGCGGTGCAGGGGCTGCTGCGACGTTGAGACAACGCGTCGGGGGCCGGGCGAATACACGAAGGGCGCGATGACCGGAGTCATCGCGCCCTTCGCCGTCAGGCAGCTACGCCGCGATCGTCAGAAGGCGACGACGCCCTCGAACATGTAGCCGCCGAACTTGCCGCCGCTGCGGATGTCGGTCGGGAGGAAGCCGTCGTACTTCTGGTTGACGTATTCCGCCTTGAGCAGGACGCCGGGGGTGATGAACCAGCCCGCGCTTCCCTGGACACGATCGACCGTCTCCTTCGGGTCGGTCGCCGCGAGCTTGCCATTCACCGTGTTGTAGCGGCCGCCGACATACAGCTGCTCGGCGGGACCGAAGCGGTAGACCAGGTCGCCGGCCAGCTGGTTCCAGGTGCGATCCGCCGTCTCGGTGATCTTGCGGCCCTTCGCCGTCTCGATGTTGCCGAAGAACTCGAGACCGCGGAACTTCACGAACGGGTTGATCACCGTCGCGGTGATCTTGTCGCTGAGGCCCGGCTGGATCTCGCCCGACCAGGCGTTGGTTGCTTCGCTCGACGTGGTGTTCTCGAGGACGTCGAAGTAGCGCGAGCCGCCGCGGTCACCGCTGTAAAGTGTGTTGTTCGCCGAGTGCGAGGTCGTGTACATCGAGCCGGTCAGGCGGACGCGGAGGTCGCTCGAGACCTGCCGATCGTAGCCGAGCTTGCCGAGGAAGCTCGGGCTGCGCTTCTGCGGAACGGTGACCTGGCCACGGACTTCGCCGCCGGTGACTCCACCCATCGCCATGACGCTGCCTAACCGCGCGTACACCTCGCCGCCGACTTCGGTGGTGAAGGCGTCCATGATCAGGTTGCCGACGAACGGGTTGTACATCGCGTTCCCGTTGTCGCTGCGGCGGAAGTGCGCATCGCCGTAGTTGATCTCGAAGTGACCCGCCTTCACGGTGACGATCTGCATCAGGTCGATCAGCGGCTGCCAGTTGATCGGGGAGTCATCGACGAGGAGGTAGCCGTCCTTGACCCAGGTCTCGTTGTGGTGGCGCGACGAGAGATAGCTGGTGAGGGCGACGCGAATGCCCTTCGCCATCTGCGCATTCAGGTAGAGGTTCGCGCTCTCGTTGTTGAAGCCGTGCCCGATGCGGATCAGCTGGTTCTGGTTGACCGTGCCGACGAGGTTAGGCGTGGCGCGGTTGCTGTGATCGAGACCCTGGAACTGCGAGGTGAACGCGGCGCCCCAGCTGAGGACGAAGCCGTTGTACGGGACACCGTCGAACTTCGGCGTCTCGAAGACGTTGATGCCGCGCTGGTCGAGCGCGCGAATGTGCTGGATGGTGATCGGCTGCAGCGTCGCGGCGCGCGACGCGGCGGCCGGATTCATCACCTGCGCCGGCGGCGGCGGGGCAGGGTCGGCCTTGCTCCCGCCCGAGTCAGCCCGGGTCGTCCGGCTGCTCGAATCGGAAGCGATCGCCATCGCGATGGTGGTCGGCCTGACGGTCGGCGAGTCGGCCTGCTGCGCAATAGCCGGTGTCACGCTGCCGAGGACCGCGGCGGTTGTGACGGCGAGACGAGTGATGGTTCGCATATGACGTTGCTCCACGTGGGGGGTTGATCGGTTACTTGAGCAGCAGGTCGAAGTTGACCTTGACGTTCGGATTGACCTTCATCGCGCCCATCATCAGCGATGGCGCCTTGAGTCCGTAGTCCGTCATCGTGATCGGGTAGACCCCGGTGACGTGCAGCGCGCCGTCCGCTGTCGAGGTGCCGACAGCGTCGATCGAGATCGGCTTCTCGACACCGCCGAGGACGAGCGTGCCGTTGAGGCGAGCAGTCATCCGGTCGTTCGCGCCGAACATGTCGTAGGAGTTGAGCTTGAACTCGATGACCGGGTTCGCGTCGGCCTTGAGTGCCTTCCTCATGTGCTCATTCATCGTGTTGTTCGCGCAGTCCATGTTTTCGGGGCGAACCTTAACGTCGAGGCTGAGCACCGCCTTCTGGCCGCTCATGATGTCGCGCGCGGTCTGCGGACTGGTGGTTTCGGCGCTGGCGTCGACGATCTTCGCCTGGCAGGTGAAGTCGCGGACGGTCGAGGTGCCGGTGACCCAGAGCCGGCTGGCTGGTTGGAGGGTCGCGAGATACTCGGCGGCGCTCCACGCGGCGATGGCGGGGACGAAGGCGAAGGCGAGGAGGGCGATATTGGAGCGTTTCATAGGATTTCTCCTGAGGAAGCCAGGACAGCGCGGCGCGCCATCCACGAAGGAATGTCGGCGTTCCGGGTCGCTCTCTCAGTCAGCGGAAGCC
>JAICUE010000252.1 GCA_025936015.1 Gemmatimonadaceae bacterium | reverse complement strand
GCTTTCCGTCAGCGCCGCGCGATAGAAGCTCGTTTCAGCCGCGTCGTCGTTGCCGAGCAGCTGGGCGAAGTCGCGGCCGATGATGTCATGCATCGCGGCGGTTACCGCCTGGACATTCGCGTTCTGCTCGGCGATCACCGCCCGCAACGTCGCCCGGCGATAGCCGTCCGTCATCCGCGAGGACGCGAAGCGCGCAAGCGCAGCCAGCGCCTTCGCCCCCGCGGTGTCGAGCAGCCCGGCGTCGGCGGTCGCCATGCTCGCGGCATTCACTCCCGCGTCGAGATTGGTGACCTTCTCCCCCGCGAGCGCCGCGAGCGCGTGGAAGTACGCCGCAAGCACGCCGTTGACGTGCACGACCTCGCGCAGGGCACGGTCGCGCGCGGCGCAGGCGACGCGCACGCTGTCGTCGCCGTACCAGCGGCTGCTCGCGCGGCGCAGGCGATACGACTCGGTCCGCCGGCAGCTCGCAGAGAGCGCGTCCGTCACCGCCGGGAGCCCGGTCGTGACCGCGGTCGCCGAGGCCGCATAGCGCCTAACGGCGGCTGGAGAGGTGCAGGCGGTGGTCGCGACGATCGCGGCCACGGTCAGGCATGCACTCGGCACCCGCAAAGGCGGGGATGCTGCGGCGCGACGACGCATGGTAAGGTCCCGATCGGGTCCACGGATGCGAAGCGCCAGCGCCGGCGCCATCCTGCAGATGAGCTCAGGGCCTGATATGTCACCAGCGGGGCGGCGGCGCAAGTCCGCCGCGCCCCCGCCGTCAGCCTGCGTCCTGTTCCCGCTCCTTCTTCGTCCGGCCGTGCGCCTCGGCGAGCTTGCGGGCGATGCCGCGATAGAACGCCGCGTCCCCAGGCTTCTGCTGCGACTCGAGCGAGAGCGCCGCGAGCTCGATCGCGTAGAGAATGTTCCCCAGATACAGCTCGGCGAGCGAGCCGACCGTCTCGTCAGCCACCGTGGTGCCTAACGCGGGCGCCAGGCCGGCGCTTCGACGGTGCGGGCGTCGTCCATCGACTCGTCGGTCTTGCGCACGAGCACGAGGATCGCGGTGATGTTGTCGAGTCCACCGCGGCCGTTTGCCTCGGCGATGAGCGAGTCGACGATTCGCTGCGGCTCGGCGCGCGACGAGAGGAGCTGGTGCAGCCGGCGATCGTCGACCATTCCCGTCAACCCGTCGCTGGCGACGAGGAAGAGATCCCCTTCGCGCGCCTCGCCCGCGAAGGTGTCAGGATCGACATCGTCGCTCGCACCGACGCAGCGGGTGATCACGTTGCTGTAGGGGTGGTAGCGCGCCTGCTCCGGCGTGAGGAAGCCGGCGTCCACCTGCTCCTGCACATACGAGTGATCCTTGGTCAGCTGCCGCAGCGCGCCGTCGCGCAGCAAGTAGATGCGCGAGTCGCCGACCTGCCCGATCAGGTATCGCCGACCGGAGATGATGAGCACCGACGCGGTCGTGCCCATCCCCTGCTTGTCCGTCTCGGTGACGGTACGGTTGTAGATGGCGAGGTTCGCCCCGCGCAGCGCGTTCATCACTTTGTCTGCCGCGTTGCGATCGTGCAGGTCGCGAAGCGCCGCCAGCTGGTCGCGGAGTATCTCGACCGCCATCTCCGACGCGACTTCACCGGCCGCATGGCCGCCCATCCCATCGGCGACGATGAAGATGCCGCCGGTTTCGTCCGCGTTGGAGTGAAAACTATCTTCGTTCCCGGCGCGGATCATTCCGACGTCGGAGCGGGCGGCGACGACGAGCTCCACTAGCGCACCTTGAGGATGAAGAACGCGCCCGCCGCAACGAGCACCACTACGAAGATCCACACCCACGCGGGAATTCCACCCTGCGGCTCCGCAGTCTCGACCTGCGACGCGATGTCGCGCGAAACCTGCCGCGCCTGTTCCGCCTTCAATCCGGCGATGACCCGCGTCCCGCTCGCATCGTCGCGCGCTTCCTTCGTCGGCGTGAACGTCGCGCGAACCGCACCGAACCGGATCGACGACTGTCCATGCAGCATCGCTTCGCCGCTGATGCGCTGGCCCCCGGCGTACGTGCCGTTGCTCGAACCCATGTCGACGAGGTACCAGCCACCTTCGCGCTTCTGCAGCTTCGCGTGCGAGTCTGAAACTGTATCGTCGCTGAGCACGATGTCATTGTGCGCACCGCGCCCGACATGCGTCAATGGCGCGCGAATCTCGAAGCGTTTTCCCTTGAGCGGCCCCTCGTTCATGAGCTCGAGCGTCGCCAGCACCGGCCGAGTATCGGTCGAGGAGCCTTGTGCTGCGGTGCCAGCGGGTGCCGGCGTCGCCGTTGGAGTCGATCCCTCGGACGCCGCCGCCGATGCCGCTGCGGGTGCCGGCGCAATTGCCGGCGCTGCCGCTGCTGCCGGCACGACGTCCGCGTAAAACCGGAACTCCTCGGTGCCGAGCCGCAGGACGTCGCCTCGCGCGAGCGTGCGCACGCGCGCGACGCGCTCGCCATTCACGAAGATTCCGTTTGTGCTGAGATCAGTCACCGTGTACCCCGACGGACCCGCCATCAGCTCGGCGTGCTTCCGGGAAACCTCCGGTGACGGCACGACGACGTCGCACCCTGCATCGCGCCCGATCGAGGTCCCGGTCGGACTGACGATGTACTCACGGCCATCCACCAGTGAGACCAGGCGCCCACCGGTGGCAGCGCTCGTCTTCGTGCTCCCCGACGTCCGCGGCTGGTAGACGTCGTCCACCTTCAGGCCGGCGAGCGCCTGCGTCTGGCCGGCCTTGCGATCGTCACCGAACAGGAGCTCGACGCCGCCGATCTCGATCTTGTCCCCGTGAATGAGCGGCGTCGGATCGTTGCCGAGCTGCACTCCGTTCACGCGAACCTCGGCGGCATTCGAGCCCCGCCGGATGATCACGCTCTGATCCGATCCCGTTTCGAGCCGCGCCTCAATCCCGAGCGTGGCTGGGCCAGCAACAGCGATGTCGGCACCGGCGGTGCCGACAGTCGTCTCGCCGACCTTCAGCGGATACTGCTTGTCACTCAGCTGGATGTAGGGCATGCGGTGGGTAAACGCCGACCGGTCGCACGGGAACGATCCGAAGTTATCCGCCGCCCGTAGCGCGAGCAAGCACGATCCGTGATCGAGCGCACGGCTGCGCGTCAGGCAAGTCCCGCCTGCAGCCGGTACAGCCGCTCATACAGGCCGCGCTTCGCCAGCAACTCGGCGTGCGTCCCCTGCTCTCGCACCTCGCCGAGATGGAGTACGAGGATACGGTCCGACCCGACGATGGTGCTCAATCGGTGTGCGATGGCGATCGTCGTTCGGCCGCGCATCAATTCGGCGAGCGCGTGCTGGATCTGCGCCTCGATCTCGCTGTCGACCGCGCTCGTCGCTTCGTCGAGGACGAGCAGCGCCGGGTCGGCGGCGATCGCGCGCGCGAACGACAACAATTGTCGTTCACCTACACTCACCGATGCACCGCGCTCGCCAAGCTCGTAGGTGTACGCGCCAGGCAGTCGCTGCACGACGCGATCGGCGCCGACGCGGGTCGCCGCGGCGACAACCTGCTCATCGGTGAGCGGCGCGCTGAGGCGAATGTTGGTCGCGACGTCCCCCGCAAACAGGAAGATGTCCTGCTGCACGTAGCCGACGAGCTCACGCAATCGGTCGAGCGGCATCTCGCGGATGTCCACGCCATCGACCGTTATGCGTCCACGCTGCGGCTCGTAGAACCGCAGGAGCAGGCTGACGATCGTCGTCTTTCCTGCACCGGTATGACCGACGATCGCCAGCGTCTCCCCGCGTGCGACGTGAAAGCTCACTCCCTTGAGCACCCATTCCGGCTCCTGGTAGGCGAACCAGACATCCTCGAAGCGGACGTCCACGCCGCGCCGCGCTTCTCCACTCTTCATCGTCGAGACGGGCGCGATCGCCGCGGCCTCGCCGCGTGTCGTCGCGGTACCGAGTGCGGCCGGGGTGTCGAGCAGGGTGAAGATGCGTTCCGACGCCGCCATCGCCTGCTGGAGGATGTTGTACTTCTCCGAGAGGTCCTGCAGCGGCTGGAAGAACCGCCGCAGCAGTTGCAGGAACGCCGCGACTGTTCCGACCGTCAGCGCGCCGATCCCGACACGATGCGCGCCGTCGACGACGAGGATCGCCAGCGCGATCGTCGTCAGCAGCTCGATCGCGGGGAAGTACAAGGCGTAGACCGTGATCGACGCGAGGTTCGCGTCGAGGTGATCGCGGTTCAAGCGATCGAAGCGCCGCGCCTCATCGCGCTCGCGGCCGAACAGCTGCACCACCCGCATCCCGGTAATGCGTTCCTGCAGGAACGCGTTGATCCGCGCGATGCGCGTGCGCACTTCGCGATATGACTCGCGCACCGACTTGCGGAACAGGTGCGAAACGAGGAACACGAACGGGATCGTCGCGAATCCGGCAAGCGCGAGCCGCCAATCAACCCACAGCATCGCGATGCTGATCGCGACGAGGGTGAACAGGTCGCCAAGACCCGACACGACGCCCGAGGTGAACATTTCGTTCAGCGATTCGACGTCGGTGGTCACTCGCGTGATGAGACGCCCAACCGGATTCCGATCGTAGAACGGAATCGGGAGCCGCTGCAGGTGCGCGAACAGCTCGCCGCGGAGATCGTGCATCACGCGCTGGCCGAGCAGGGCGGTGAGTATGGTCTCGCCGTACGAGCAGGCGAACTGCGCGATGAGGGCGAACGCCAGCAGCAGCACCGACGTCTTCACCAGCGGGATGTTGTGCGCCGGGACGGCGACGTCGATCACCCGCCGGGTGAGCAGCGGCCCGACAAGCTGAAGCCCGCCCTCGGTGAACAGAAAAAAGAGCGCGCCCGCGACGAGCGGGCGGTACGGGCGCACGTACGTCAGCAGCCGGCGCATGAGACGACCGTCGTACGCCTTGCCGAGGATGTCCTCCTCGTGAATGCTCTGC
>JAICUE010000531.1 GCA_025936015.1 Gemmatimonadaceae bacterium | reverse complement strand
TCATCACCAGACTCGGAGGCGATCCGAGCGCGCTGGCCGCGGCGAACAATCAACTGCAGGCGATCGCAGAGCAAACGCGACTCGGCATCCCGCTTACCATCAGCACCGATCCGAGAAATCACTTCCAGTACGTACTCGGCGCCAGCGCTCAGCGCGGCCGATTCTCCCAGTGGCCGGAGACACTAGGCCTCGCCGCAATTAGCGATACCGCCCTCGTCCGCAGATTCGCCGACATCGCCCGCCAGGAGTATCGCGCCGTCGGCATTCGCGAAACACTCTCGCCTCAGGCCGACCTCGCGACCGAGCCGCGCTGGAGCCGCATCAACGGCACCTTCGGCGAGGATCCCGCGCTCGCACGACGGATGGTACAGGCGTACGTCGCGGGCTTTCAGCACGGCCGGGACGGAGTCGACAGCGCCGGTGTCGCCGCCGTCGTCAAGCACTGGGTCGGCTACGGCGCGCAGAAGAATGGCCTCGACAGCCACTCGAGCTACGGTCGCTACGCCGATTTCTCCGACAACGATCTCGCGACCCACATCGAGCCGTTCCGCGGTGCGTTCGCGGCCCACGTCGCCGGCGTCATGCCGACCTACTCGATTCTCCAGGGCGCGCGCGTGGACGGAGAGCCGCTCGAGCAGGTCGGCGCAGGCTTCAATAAGCAGCTCCTGACCGATCTACTGCGCCGTAGGTACGGATTCGACGGAGTGATCGTCACCGACTGGGCCGTGACCAACGATTGCTCCGAGCTCTGTCGAAACGGATTTCCCGCCGGGCAGCGTCCTACGTTTGCAGCGATTGGAATGCCGTGGGGCGTAGAGAATCTCACCAAGGCCGACCGCTTCGCGAAGGCAGTGAATGCCGGCGTCGATCAATTTGGCGGGACCGAGGAAGCAAGCTTCCTCATCGACGCGGTGCATGCCGGCAAAATCAGTGAGCAAAGAATCGACGAATCAGCGCGCCGCATCGCGGAGCAGAAGTTCAAGCTGGGACTTTTCGAGAATCCGTACGTCGACACGGCGGCAGCCGCCAGACTCGTCGGCAGCTCGGCGTTCCAAACGGAGGCGACCGCGGCGCAGCGTCGTTCTCTCGTCCTGCTCGAAAACAAGAACGATCTGCTGCCGCTCGCCGCGCGTGGACGCCGCGTGTTCCTCCACAACGTCGATTCGACGACCGCGACACGCTATGGCTTCCAGGTCGTGTCGGATTTGTCGCAGGCTGATCTCGCGATCGTTCGCACGGTGGCTCCATTCCAGACACTGCATCCAAACTACGTGTTCGGCGCGATGCAGCACGAGGGCGAGCTCGGCTTCACCGCCGACAACCCCGAGCTGAGGGAGATCTACCGCATCGCAGCGAAGGTGCCGACCATCGTCACGGTGTATCTCGACCGGCCGGCGATCCTGACTGCGCTAAGGAATCACGCGTCGGCGCTCATCGCCAACTTTGGCGTCAGCGACGCCGCGCTCCTCGACGTCATCACTGGCGTTGCCCAGCCGGAGGGCAAGCTGCCGTTCGAGCTCCCGTCATCGATGCAGGAAGTCGAAGCGCAGCACTCCGACCTGCCGCACGACACGAAGCACCCGCTCTACGAGATCGGTTACGGGCGCCGCTACGCGAGGTAAACTCCGCGGCGCGCCTCATGCAGCCGCGTGGCTCCCTTGCCAACCCCCGCGCCGACCGTATCATCAAATCGGGGGTAATGATGACGACGCCGCAGCGCGGTGAGGAAAGCGTGAGCAGCGCGACTGAGAAAGTCCCGCTCGATGACAGGGCCTGGCGGCGGGACGCATACGAGGCCGTCGCGACGGAAACGCGAGTCACCGATCGCGAGCTGCCGCATAGCTACCCGACCCACCTTGGCCCGTTCGAT
>JAICUE010000094.1 GCA_025936015.1 Gemmatimonadaceae bacterium | reverse complement strand
GCCGCCCGCGAGCCAGCGCGCGAACGCGCGGCTGAGGGAGGTGAACATCGCGTGCCGGCGCCGCGGCTGGGCGATGTAGCTTGCCTCGGCCGGGCTGAACGTGACGCCCTGCGTCGCGGCAGCGCGCTGGACCGCGGCCACGACCTGCGGCGTAAGCTGGATGCCGTTAGGCGCGGCGGCGGCGATCGCGGTATCGAGCGCGGCGAGCTGGCGCGTCGCCGAATCGAGCGCGGGCTTCACATAGACGAGTATCGGCTCGGCGGTGCGGGAGATCTCGTCCCGCTCGCGGCGCAGCGTCGCCGGATCCTTCTTCACCGAGTACGCGAAGGGCGCGATCACGTTCTCCGACGCGACCGAGCCAACCTGGTACAGCGGGACGTCCGACGCCGGCGACGACGGGAAGAGCAGATGCGTGACGATCGCCAGCAGCACCGCGAGCGCGATGCGCGCGCCGTGATAGCGAAGCCGTGACGACTTCCCTCCGCTCGCCGGCACACCGGCCAGCTCCTCGATCTGACGCCAGAGATGCATCGGCGGTCAGGAATCCTCGGCGTAGGCCTTGATGATCTCGCGCACGAGCCGGTGGCGAACGACGTCCGCCTCGGTGAAATAATGGAACGCGATGCCCTCGATCCCCGGCAGAATCCGTTCGACCTGCATCAAGCCGCTCTCCTCGCGCTTGGGGAGGTCGATCTGCGTCTTGTCGCCGGTGATGACGATCTTCGAGTTCACGCCCAATCGCGTGAGGAACATCTTCATCTGCAGGTTCGTCGCGTTCTGGGCTTCGTCGAGGATGACGAACGCATCGCCGAGTGTGCGGCCGCGCATGAACGCGAGCGGGGCGATCTCGATGATACGCGTCTCCAGCGCGCGCTGCACGCGCTCGGGCGGCATCATGTCGTCGAGCGCATCGTAGAGCGGCCGCAGGTACGGATCGACCTTCGCCTGCATGTCGCCGGGGAGAAAGCCGAGGCTCTCCCCGGCCTCGACCGCGGGCCGGGCGAGCACGATGCGCCGGACTCGCTTGCGCGCGAGCGCGTCGACGGCCGCGGCGACGGCGAGATAAGTCTTCCCCGTCCCCGCGGGCCCGATCCCGACGACGATGTCATGATCGGCGATCTTCTGCATGTATTCCGCCTGTCCGGCGGTCTTCGCCTGGATGATCCGGCGAACACCGGGCAGCGCGATCCGAGTCGTATCGCCGCCGCCGATCCCGTCACCGTTAGGCGCCTCGTCGCCCATCCGCATCACGTCGTCCGGATCGAGTTCGCCCCGCTGGCGGGCGGTGTCGATCATTCGCTGGGCGATCGGGGCGGCGCGGCCGACGGCGTCGGGGGTGCCCTGCAGCGTCAGGGTGTCGCCGCGGAGCGACACCTTGACGTTGGCGACGCGCGAGAGCTCGACGAGGTTCGAGTCGTTCACCCCGGCGAGGATGAGCATGTCGGCGCCCTCGGCCGGGATGCGCTTCGTTTCGCTGCCGTCACTCATGCGTGCCTCTCGACAACCGTCACGTGAAGCTCCTCGAGATCGTTAGGCGGGACCGGCGCCGGCGCGCCCTCGAAGAGGGCACGGGCGGCAGTCGTCTTCGGAAACGCGATGACGTCGCGGAGCGACGGCGCGTCGGCCAGCAGCATCGCGATGCGGTCGAAGCCAAGGGCGATGCCGCCGTGCGGTGGTGCACCCGAGCGGAGGCCGTCGAGCAGGAATCCGAACCGGGCGCGCGCCGTCTGTTCGTCGATGCCGAGCAGCGCGAAGATCTTCGATTGAGTCTCCGGGTCGCTGATGCGGATGCTTCCGCCTCCGAGCTCGGTCCCGTTGAGCACGACGTCGTAGGCGCGGGCGCGGGCGCGTTCCGGCGCGCTCGCCAGCAACGGCAGGTCCGCCGGAAGCGGCGAGGTGAAGGGATGGTGCACCGCGCCTAACGCTCCGGTCGCCGGATCGTGCTCGAACATCGGGAAATCAGTCACCCAGAGGAACTTGCGCTCGCCGGCGGGAATCAGCTCGAGGACGCGCGCGACTTCCTGGCGGACACGGTCGAGCGCGGGGCTCGTGATCCGATCGGCGCCGGCCGCAAAGAGGCCGTAGTCGCCGTCGCCGATGCCGAGCGTCGTCGCGCCGGCCGCCCCGAGGAGCTTGGCCGCCGGGCTCCCCTCGACGGTATCGCCGGTTCGCTTCACGCGCACCAGGCCACCGGCCCCGGCGGACCTGGCCACTGCTTCGATCTCGTCGACCTGCTTCCGCGACAGCTTTGCACCACCAGGAACGACGATGCCGCGCACCCGACCGCCCGCGGCCAGTGCCTTCGCCGTGATGGAGAAATCGATGGCGCGGAACGACTCGCTGGCGTCGACGATCTCGAGACCGAAGCGCAGGTCCGGCCGGTCGATGCCGTAACGCTCCATCGCGTCGGCGTACGTCATCCGCGGGAAGCGCTCGGGGATGGTGTAGCCCGCCTCGGACCAGAGCTGCCCGATCAGCTGCTCGGCGAGCGCCATGATGTCCTCCTGCCCGACGAACGACGCTTCGATGTCGATCTGCGTGAACTCCGGCTGCCGATCGGCGCGGAGGTCCTCATCGCGAAAGCACCGCGCGATCTGGAAGTAGCGATCGAAGCCAGCGACCATCAGGAGCTGCTTGTACAGCTGCGGGGACTGCGGCAGCGCGTAGAACTCGCCGGCGTGGACGCGACTCGGCACCAGATAGTCGCGCGCCCCCTCGGGGGTCGGCTTGGTCAGGATCGGCGTCTCGATCTCGAGGAAGCCCTTCTCGCTGAGGAAGCGGCGAGTCCGCTGCATCAGCCGGTGCCGCAGCATGATGTTCTTCTGCAGCTCCGGACGGCGCAGGTCGAGATGACGGTGGCGCAGCCGCAGCTCTTCAGCCGCGAGGTTCTCGCCCTTGCCGCGCGCGACCGGGATCGCCGGCGGCGTTGCCGGCCCGACGACCTCGACGGCGCGACCGCGCACCTCGACGTCGCCGGTCGCGATGTCGGCGTTGCGCATCTCCGGTGGGCGGGCGACGACCTCACCCTCGACGAGGATGACGGTCTCGTTGCCTAACGCTCCGGCGCGGGCGACGACGTCGGCCGGCGCATGAGCCGGATCGAACGAGACCTGGACGATCCCCTCGCGGTCGCGCAGGTCGATGAAGACGAGGCCGCCGAGGTTCCGGGCGCGATGCACCCAGCCACCGAGTCGCACCTGCGAGCCGGCATCGGTCGAGCGTAGCTGGCCGCACAGCGTGGTGCGCAGCGATGTGGCGAGCGGTTCCGAGCGTGTCACCAGTATTTCACGAAGAGTGTCCGAGCGAACGCAATGCTCGGCGCCGCGCGCACGCGTCGGCAACGCGGGTTCGATGCAGGCGACGGACAGCCACCGGGACAACGCGGTTCCACCGCCGCAGGCGACCTCCAACCGGCAGGTCGTGAAGCGGCACCGAAGTGACTGAAGCGCATGGGATTCCAAAACTTAACGCCCATCGCATCCCGTCGGAAGCACCGCGGACCCTCGCCCTTGCCCGCGGCCCCGGAAGGCCCTAAGGTGCACGCGATGCGCCGCACTGCTCTCCTGATCGCCACTCTCGGCCTCGCGACGCCGGCTGCGGCACAACGCGTCCCCGGACGCGATCTTCTCGATTTCCCCATCGGCGCGCTCGCCGAACCGCCGGTGATGGCGAGCGCGGACGTCGCGCTCTGGAACCCGGCGAACATAATCCCCACCGGAAGCAACCGCGGGCGGATCGGCTTCGCATCCGTCCAGACGCCAACCGATCTCGGGGTTTCCGTCGTCGGGCTTTCGGTCGCCGCCGCCCTCCCGGCGAACCTGGCCGCGGCGCTGTCGGCGGTTCGCGGCTCCGTTGCCGGGATCCCGCGAACGAGTCTCGATCCCAGCACTCTCGCCGGAGACGTGCCGTACAACACGACGATGCTCTCGGCCGGCTTCGCGCGGCGCACCGAGAACGTCACGGCGGGGGTCGCGCTCCGCTACCGCACCGGAACGGTCGATACGGAGCGCCGAGGCGCCTTCGGCGTCGATGGCGGCCTGCTCGCTGATTCGCTGTTCGGACGTGGAATACGCGGCGCACTGTCCACCTTTCTCTGGCGCCCAGCCAACGGCGCTGACGAAGAGACCGCTTATTCCGGCGCACTCGACACGCAGCTGTACAAGCTCGACTCGACGCTCGTCACGCGCGCCGGCTACGCGCTGACGCTGGTGGAGCAGCGCACCGTTGAGCACTACGTGTTCGCGAGCGCCGCGAGCAAGCGACTGGAAGTTCGCGCCGGACTCGCGCGCCACGAGTCGTCAGGCGAGGGGGAGTGGTCGTTCCGGGTGGGAACCGGCCTGCAATACGGACGGTATCATGTAGGCGTCGCACGTGAGGGCGCCCGCGATGGACTGGGCGGCATCTACCAGTTCACGCTGACGACGCTCATCAAGTGACCCCGTGACCGCACCCGTTCGCACCCCTGAAAACCTGCTCGACCTGACCCCGGCCGCGGCCGAGGAGCGCCTCCGCGTGTTCTTCACCGGGCGCGGTGAACCGGCGTATCGCGCGAAGCAGGTGGCGCGCCGCCTGTGGCAGGCGCCGGTCGCAAGCTTCGAAGCGATCACCGAGCTGCCGGCTGCGCTGCGAGCGGCGCTCGCTGAATCGTTCGTGATCCCGCGCCTCGAGCTGAACGTCCGGCAGAAATCGAGCGACGGGACGGAGAAGTTTCTCTTCAAGCTCGCGGACGGCCAGGGGATCGAGACCGTTGCGATTCCCGACGACGGGCGGATGACGCTCTGCATCTCGTCGCAGGCGGGATGCGCGCTCGCATGCGCGTTCTGCGCAACGGGGGCGATGGGATTCCAGCGCAACCTGAGGGTGCACGAGATCGCCGGCCAGGTCCGGGAGATGCGCCTGCTCGACCCACCCATCGAGATCACGAACATCGTGTTCATGGGGATGGGCGAGCCGATGATGAACTGGAAGAACGTCGACACGGTGCTGACCGTACTCAACTCGCCCCAGGGACTGGGCATCGGCGCACGTCACATCACCGTCTCGAGCGTCGGCATCCTTCCCGGCATCGTCGCGTTAGGTGCGCGGCCCGAGCAGTTCCGGCTGGCGCTCTCCATCCACGCCCCCACCGACGACCTCCGTCAGACGTTGATGCCGGTGAACACCAAATACCCACTCGCCGAGGTGATCGACGCGGCGAAGGCGTTCGACCGGCGCGTGACGTTCGAGTACGTGATGCTCGGCGGGGTGAACGACCGCGTCGAGGACGCACTGAACCTGGCGCGACTCGCGCGCGACTGCCGCGCCTTCGTCAACCTGATCCCGCTGCATCCCGGCGGCGCGATGGGGTTCACTCCGACGCCTCGTGACGCGATCGTCCGCTTCGCGCGCGAGCTGCGCAAGGGCGGTGTCGAGGTCGCGATCCGGAAGAGCCGCGGCAAGGACATCGCCGCGGCGTGCGGCCAGCTACGGGTAGAACGGCTCGGCCGGCGGCCGCCACGACCCGCCGAGCAGGACGGTCACGTCGAGGTAGCGTGACGTGTCCGGGCGCTCGAGCACCTGAGCGCCGCCTAACGCTCGGGCGACGAGCTTGGCCCAGTCGGGGTGCCCCGAGCGGTCGAGCACCAGCACGCTGTCGCGAACGTTAGGGTCGTTCCCGACGTCGACGACGTCAAAACCGCGGTCGCGGAGGTGCAGCGTCGCGCGGCGGGCGAGCCCGCGGGTCTTCGTTGCGTTGAGCACCTGCACCTTGATCCGTACGCCTCCCGGCGCACGAGCATCGCTGGCGCCGATCGGCTGCCGCGCGCGGTGACGCCAGTGCTGCGCCGCCCAGAGCGCGCCAGCAAGGAGGATGACCGCGGTGACGGCGAGCGCGATCGTGCGCCTCAGCGCACGAGGTTCCACAATGCCACCGTTTCCGGGAAGAGCGTGTGTCCCTCGTGGAGTGCGTGATCGATCCGCATCCGGAGTACCTGGCGGAAGGTCGCGTCGAAATCGTGCGCGACGTGCGCGGCGAGGTACGCGCGATCGGCGCGAGCAAAGCTGCGGCCGGGCTCGAGGAAGTCGGCCATGAACAGCGCGCGGCCAAGCCGTCCCCATGACGCGCTGCCGACCGTGTGCCAGCGAATCGCGTCGAGCATCTCGCGGCGGCTGTCGCCCGCTCGCTCGAGCATCACCGCTGCGGCCGGCCCATGCAACATCTCCGTGATGAAATCCGGACGCGGGACCAGCGCGCGCAGCTTCTCTTCCGGTGCGTCACGAAGCGCGTCGTGAAGCAAGCCGGCGTCGCGCCAATCGCGCGCTTCCACGGTACTCACGCCGATCTCGGCGGCCCAACGCTCGAGCAGGGCGGTGACGCGTTCGATATGCGCACGCCGCTTCTCGCTCACGCATGACCACGCGGGGAGTTCGATCATTGCCCGAGGATGACGTTGTCGATGAGGCGCGTCGGCCCGACGCGGGCAGCCACCATCGCGATGGAATGCTCGTCCGCGTCCTCCGCCGGCTCGAGCGTTGCCGCGTCCGTGACCGCGAGATAATCGATCGCCACTGTCCGCTCGGTGTCGATCACCGCGCGACCGGTCGACAGCAGCGACTCGACGCGCCGCTCGCCGTGACGAAATGCGTCGCGCATCGCGAACAGCGCGCGGGAAAGAACCGTGGCATGCCCGCGGTCAGTAGGCGACAGGTAGCTGTTCCGGCTCGACATCGCGACGCCGTCTGCCTCGCGCGTCGTCGGTGCGACGACGATCTCGCTCGCGAAGTCGAGATCGTCGACCATCGCGCGAATCAGCGTCGCCTGCTGCACGTCCTTCTGCCCGAACACAGTCACGTCGGGCTGGACGATGTTCAACAGCTTGGCGACGACGGTGAGCACTCCCGCGAAGTGCCCCGGCCGCACGGCGCCCTCCCACCGTGTGTGCAGCGAACGCGGGACGACCTCGACACGCCGCTCGCGCGGGTACATCTCGTCGACGCCGGGGATGAAAAGCAGGTCGACGCCGCGCCCCGCCGACTTCGCCGCGTCGCCGACGGCGTCGCGCGGATAGCGCGCGAGGTCTTCGGTTGGCGCGACCTGCAATGGATTGACGAAGATGCTCAGCACGACGAACTGCGCGCGCCGCTTCGCCTCGTCGACGAGCGCGAGATGTCCCTCGTGAAGGAATCCCATCGTCGGGACGAAGCCGATGCGTGCACCCCCTGCCCGCGCTTTCGCGACCGCCGCGCGAACTTCGGCGACCCGTTCGACGGTCTGCATCTAGTAACTGTGCTTCGCGTCGGGAAAGCTGCCGTCGCGCGTCTCGGCGACGAACTGCCTGACGGCGTCGCCCGCTGCCGTGCCAAGCTCCGCATAACGCTTGAGGAAGCGCGGCGCGAAATCGCCGTTCATTCCGAGGAGATCGGGCATCACCAACACCTGTCCGTCGCATGACGCTCCCGCGCCGATGCCGATCGTCGGGACACGAATGGCCTCGGTCACGCGCGCGGCGAGGCTCGCCGGGACGAGCTCGAGCACCACCGAGAAGGCGCCGGCGTCCTCGAGGCGCTTCGCGTCATCGATCAGCGCCTGGCCGGCCGCGTCGCCCTTGCCCTGGACCCGCGCACCGCCTAACGCGTGGACCGATTGCGGCGTGAACCCGAGATGTCCCATCACCGGCACTCCCATCTCGACCACCTTCGCCACTGCGTCGGCGCGAGCGGGTGACCCGCCCTCGAGCTTCACCGCCTGCGCACCCGTCTCCTGCATGATCCGGCCGGCGTTGCGCATCGCATCCTCGCTGCTCACCTGGTAGGTCATGAATGGCATGTCGACGACGAGCAGGGCGCGCGCGCAGCCGCGCCGAGCGGCGGCGCCGTGGTAGATGATCTGGTCCAGCGTCACCCGCAGCGTCGAATCCTGGCCGGCGACGATGTTCGCCAGCGAATCGCCGACGAGGATCGCATCGACCCCCGCGTCGTCGGCGATCCGCGCGAACATCGCGTCGTATGCCGACACCATCACGATTTTTTCACCGCCCTTCCGTGCGACGAGATCGCGCACGGTGATCGCCTTCTCTCCGGTCACTGCGCCTCCGTCGAGCATGAATTCATGATGATGGTGTCCCCCGCCCCCAGCTCCGCCAGCTCGCGCCGCCAGAAGTCACGGTTAGGCAGCTCCGGGTGCGGCACGCGGCAGTGCTGGTCGGCCGAGCGCTGCTCGCGCATCGTCACGATGTCGAGATCGATCGTCCGCGGGCCCCACCGCACGCCGCGCACCCGGCCGGCGCGTTGCTCGATGGCCTGCAGCTCGGTGAGCAACTCGCGTGGGGTCAGCTCGGTCTCGAGCGCGACCATCTGGTTCAGATAGGTGCCCTGCCCCGGCGGTCCGAGCGGCGCGGTGACCTCGATGCTCGACACCGCGATCACCCGCGAGCGGGGAATCGCCCCGATGGCGGCGCGAGCCGACGCCAGCTGGGCATCACGGTCGCCGAGGTTCGAGCCG
>JAICUE010000003.1 GCA_025936015.1 Gemmatimonadaceae bacterium | reverse complement strand
GAGGGTTTTTTGAAGCCCGGTCGAATGATGAGGTCCTCACCACACCTTCCGTCTTCCCCCGCACTGGGGGCATGGCGTCAGTATAGATTATCGAACCCACTCGGTGGACTTGTTGGCTCAAAAACTAAGTCTCTCCGCCCCTCACGCTCGTGTGCTGCTGAAAGGCAAGCTACGGACCAGAACAGAACCGGTCAATGCGACGCTCATCCGGCTACATGATTCCGCTCGCGATCGTCATGCTCATCGCGTGGGCAGTGGCGACATTCTACTTCTCCGCGCCCGGATGGTTCCACGGATTTCTCACGCTCGGAATTTTTCTGCTGTTGTGGGGGATCGTGAATCGCAGTGCGCACCGCGAGCCGCCACGATCGAAGTAGAGACGCCCGGAAACAGAGCGCGTCACAGTCCGCGCCGCCGTTCAGATTTCCCAGTTCGACAGCACCACCCCGCTCGCCGGGGTCCGCTCCTGGTAGTCGACGAGCGACATGCGCAGGTCGCTCCAGCGCACCCGGCCGCCTAACGCGACCAGCCGGCGGTAGACGCCCTCGTACTCCCCCTGGACGCGGATCGCGACGCGGCGCGTCCCGCTGCGGCGGGCGTGATCGCAGAGGGCGCGGACCATGTCCTCGAGGTACTCCTCGCGCTTCAGCACGAGCTTGAGCACCCGCAGCTCCTCGCGGGCGCGACCCTCCACCAGCGGCACGGAGTGGCAGATCGCGAAGCCGGCCAGCTCGCCGCCATGCATCAGCAGCGTCGTATCGCCGAGGGAGTAGCTGTCGGTGAGCTCGATCTCGCGAGTGAAGTCATAGCCCGGCTGGAGCGCGGCGAGGAGTGCCGCGCAGGCCGCGCGCGTCGAGCGCTTGTCGACGTCGCGCAGCCGGCCGTAGAGCACCGGCGCATGCTCGGCACTGCCGGCGTCGAGGGTGAGCGTCAACGTCAGCCGGCCGGGGACGAAGCCTAACGTCGAGTAGAAGCCGATGTTGTCGAGCGTTCGGGGCATCGTCTCGAGCCCGACCGTCGTCGCGCCGCGCGAGCGGACGAACTCGATTGCCGACTGGACCACGCGCTTGCCGAGACCGTTGCTCTGCGAGTCGGGCCTGACGGCGAGTGGGCCCATCCATCCTTCGGTCCCGCTGACGTGCGCGACGTTGAAGGCGGCGATCTCGCCGCGCTCATCGCGCCAGAGCATCGCGCCGCCGGCGGCGTCCTCGATCGCGTACCTCCAGACCGCGGGATTGAGCATCGGCACCCGCACGCCGACGAGACCGTCGCGGCGGTAGCGATCGGTGAAGGCGTCGCTGAACACCTCGTTCAGCGCGCGGATGTCATCGAGCCCGATCGGGTACGGGCCGGTGACATCCTGGCCTCGACGCCAGCTTCGCGCGGTCGCCATCCGTCAGCTCGTCGTGACGAGATCGCTGGCGCCGATGCGACCGATCACCGCGCGATCGTCGCCGCTCGCCCCGCCATCGGTCTGCGTCACGTGGGACGCGCCAGTCGACTCGTCGTAGCTCACTTCGACGACACGGTCGAGTCCCTCGCGCACCGACTCGATGTGGGTGATGACGATGACCTGCTCGAACCGATCGCCAAGCCGGCGGAGCAGCTCGATCACGTTCTGCCGGCGCGATTCGTCGAGCGACCCGAAGACTTCATCGAGGATGAGCAGCGACAGCTCCTGCCCCGCGCGCTCGGCGATCATCTGGGAGATCGCGAGACGGAACACGAGGTTGGCCCGGTCTTCCTCGCCGCCAGAGATGACCGGCTTCGGCACGCCCTCCTCGAGGACGGTCAGGCGGTACTGGTCGTCGAGCTCGAGCTCCGAGTAGCGCGCATCGGTGAGCTCGACGAGGAAGGAGCTCGCGAGCTCGGAGATCTCGGGGCGAAGCTGGAGATTGAGATCGGTGCGGATGTCCGAATAGGCGCGATCGAGCTCGTCGTGCAATCGCTTGGAGCGGAGGATCTGGTCGAGCTTCTCGCGGGTGCGGCGAAGCTCGGCGTCAGCGTGTGATGCCATCCGATGCGTCGCCTCGGCCGCCTGCACGTCGCCCTGCGCGGCCATCGCCGCGAGCTCCGCCGCCCGCAGCTCGGACATCGTTTCGTCGGCCTCGGCACGAAGGGACTCGAAGCTGGGCTGCGAGAAGCCTAACGTTGCGGCGCGGGCGCGAAGGGTGGCGAGCGCCGTGGTGACCGCGTTCCGCCGCTGCGTGATCGCGTCGAACTCGCGGCGAAGCTGGGGCTCGCGGGCGATCTGCGCATCGAGCCGCGCCGCCTTCGCGTCGAGCGGCGCGAGGCGGTCGAGCTCCGCCTTGAGGAAGATGTGCCGGTTCTGGTCGTAGCCCGCGGGAATGAGCTGCAGGTCGCGCTGGACGCCGGCGATGCGCTGCTCCTTCGCACCCATCTCGCGCGTGACGGTGGACAGCTCCTGCACCCCGAGCTGGCACTTCGCCAGCCGCCGCTCGAGGGTGCTGACATCGGCGGTCAGCTGCCGGCGCCGCTCGTCCTCGACCTTCACCGACTCGGGCATCTCGCCGAGCTGCTCGATCCGGTTCTTGTAGTAGTTGCCGTCGACGCGGAGCGTCTCGATCTGCTCGTCGAGGAGCTCGAGCACCTGGCGGTACTGGCCGCCTAACGGCCGGGCGCAGGTCGGGCAGGTGCCTTCCTCACCGGCCTTGACGAGCCGCTCGCGCTGGTCGCGCGCATCGCTGAACTGGGCGCGGAGGGCCTGCAGCTTCGTCTCCGCCTCCTGGCGGTCGCGGACCCACTCGGTGCGCACCGCCTCGAGCCTGCCTAACGCGTCCTCGAGCTCGCGCCGCTTCTTCTCCAGCTCGAGGGTGATCTCCTCCTCGAGCCCCGGTGCGGCCTCGAGGCGCGACCGGCGCTCGCGCAGCCGCGCCAGCTCCTCCTCGAGCCCGCGGACCGCGTCCTGGAGCGCGATGCGCCGTCCCTCCTCGCGAGCGAGCGCCTCCTGGCGCTGCAGCTCGACGTGGACGTCGCCGAGTGGCGCGACTTCCTTCTGCACCTTCGCGAGCTCGGCCCGCGCGCTCTCGATCTCGGCACGCTCGCGGCCGATGCGCTCGAGGTCGCGGGCGGTGTTCGCCTCCTCGAACTCGGCGACGCGCAGGTCCTCGCGGACACGCTGCGCCTGCTCGCGTTCCTCCTGCGCGCGTTCCCAGCGCGGCCCGACGTCGGCGAAGCGCGATTCCGCCAGCGCGACGCGGCGCTCGGCGGCGGCAAGCTGCTGCCGCGACGCCGCGAGTCGCGCGGTGGAATCGGCGATCATCCGCGCCAGCGTTGCCGCGTCGGGCATCCCGGCGCGCAGGCCGTTCGCTTCGGCGACGATCTGGCTCCGTCGCTCGCGAACGAGGTCCTGCGCCTGCTTGAGCTTCTCGTAACCCAGCACCTGCGAGAGGAACTTCGCGCGCTCGGCGGGCTGCATCGCCGCCATCACGCTCAATTCCTTCTGGCCGGTGAAGTAGGTGTTGAAGAACTCGCGCTGGCTCATCCCGAGCCGCTTGCAGAGCAGGTCGGTGACGCCGGTGAGCGAGTTCGCGATCGGCGTGTCGGCGCCGTCGAGATAGAGCTCGGCGCTGGTCAATCCGCGAACGACGCGGTAGCGATGCGGCCCGAGCTCGAAGTCGAGCTCGACGCGGACCTGGGCGCGGGCGCCGGCGCGGGCGAAGCGGATCGACTCGCGCGTACCGCGCGCCGCTGCCTGCCCGTAGAGCGCCCAGGCGATTCCCTCGAGGATCGTCGACTTTCCCGAACCGTTAGGCCCGATGATGCCGGTGAGACCGAGGTCGAACTCGATCTTCGTGTCGGCGTGCTGCCGGAAGTTGACGAGGTGGAGGGAGTTCAACCTCACGACACGACCTCGGTCGTCGTCCGCGGTGCCGCGTCCGACTTCTCGACGTCGTCGAGGTAGCGGATGCCGAGGTCGACGAGCGCCTCGCGCGAGAGATCGGACTCGATGACCCGGCCGCGGAGCTTGTCGCGGACCACGTCGCGCAGCGACGGCCTCCGGCCCGGGGCGCCGTGCCCGTGCGAGCGGATGACGTCGGGGCGCCGCGTATCGAGGAGGAAGTGCAGCGCGCGACGCCGGTACTCGCGCAGCGCCTTCTGATCGAGCTCGCGGGCGATGTGGCGCGGCACGTCGCGCGCGAGCAGGCGGACGACCTGTTCGTCGATGCCGCCTTCGCACCCCGCGATCGCGGTGCGGATCGCGGTATCGAGCTCCGCCGAGGACAGCCCCCGCGCCGAGAGCGCGGGCAGGTCGATCCAGCGGCGAACGTCAGGCAGCGGATGGAAGCGGTGCTCACCGGTCGCGAGGTTCTGCTCGATGATCCCCTTCCCGCCGATCTTCGCCTCGCGCTCCTCGGCGAGCTCGCCCCAGGCGTTGGCGCTGGTGTAGTCGATCGAGCCGGAGTAGTACGCGTTAGGCGCGACCTGGCGGTAGACGTGATAGTGGCCTAACGCGACGTAGCTCCAGCGATCGGCGCCGAGCTCCTCGTTCGAGATGGTGACGGCGGCGCGGTCGGTGATCTTCGCATGATCGGGGATGACGCCCTCGACCTCGCCATGGAGGAGCAGGACGTTGTAGCGATAACCCGCGTCGGGGGTGAGCGCGGGGCGCCGGTTGCCGCTGTCGGGGACCGCGAGGATCGAGAGCGACCGGTCGGCGAAGCTGATCCGCCGCGCCTCGGCGTCGGCGATATGGATGTCGAGCGGCTCGAACAGCTTGAGGATGCAGCCCGTCTCGGCGGTGCGGGGCGTGTCGTGATTCCCCGCGACGATGACGACCTCGGTGTTCGGCAGGCTCGCCTTCAGCCTGGCGAACTGGCTGAACGCGGTGAGGATCGCCGGGTTCGTCGGCCGAACGTTATGAAACACGTCGCCGGCGATGACGACCACGTCGGGCGCGAGCTCGATGGTCTTGTCGATCGCGTTGCGGAACGCGCGTGCGACGTCCGCCTCGCGCTGGTTGATTCCAGCCGGGGTCAGACGCTGATACTGGCGATAGCCGAGGTGGAGGTCGCTGAGGTGGACGAGTCGCACGAGTCCGGGTCGCTGTCCGTGAGTGCGCCGCTCACCGCGGAATGTGCACTTCGGAGGCCAGCAGCAGAATTGTAACGTTCGAAGCTGTAACCGACTGAAACATAACGATCTACACCTGTTTGCGCCATGCAGCGCGCCGGTGCGCCATCGTCAGGCAGGGGCATCGCGAAGCGTCAGTCGTCGCCGTCGGCGTGCATCTTCTGGATCACGCGGACCGTCACATGAAGCGGGACCGAGGGCGCGCCGGGAGTGGTGACGGTGGAGTGAACGGTCATGTCCGTCAGCGCGGTGATGATCCATCCACGCCGGCGGTCGAGCGTCATCACGCCGGCGAGCAACCCGCTGACTTCACCGGCGCTCTCGCCACTTCCCCCGACCGGCGCGCGCTTGTCGCGGCGCATCGAGCCCTTCATCGAGATCCACGCGTAGCGACCGCCGGCAGTCAGCGAATCGAGTCGAAAGGTCGCGCGCACCTCGCCGGCGCCGCGGGCGGCATTCGTCGCCGGGATCGGCATCGTCCGCGTCCACTTGCCGCCGACCGCGACGGCGTTGCCCGGCAGCGTCGCCGGCATGACCGCGACGAGATTCGACGACAGGGCGCCAGCGGCGCTGTCGATGTTCTGCCCGGTGCCGTCAGGCAGGATGCGGAGACGCGACGTGGTGCCGGTCAGCGCGCGAATCGCGTCAGCGCGCATCGCCTGCGCGTGATCGTCGCTCGTCTCGAGCTGCACCGAATCGACGTGCGTCGCGACGATGCTGTGCTCCGCGGTCACGCTCTCGACGATGGTGCGGGCGAACATCACCATCGACGACGTCACGCGCGCAGTCGAGTCGCGGCCGGCGATGCGGCGCGTGCCGGTCATCTCCACCCGCTGCTCGAGCCTGACGCTTACCGTGTCGCCGGCATGTGGCCGAACCTCCAGCGCGACCGGGCTGCCCTTCGCGGCGACAGCCTGCGCACGAGCCGCCGCGGGCGCGACGATCGCCAGCGCGGCAGCAGCGGCCAGCGCCGTCAGGCAGGGACGACAGCGCACCATCAGCCGTTGCCGTACGGGTCGTCGAACGGCGTGCTGCGGATCGCGATCCCCGCCGGCTTCGGCGTCGCGGCCACGCTGCGGACGAGCGGAGGAAGCTGGGCGAGGAAGAAGCTCTTCACATCGTTAGGCCTGGCGCGAATCGTCGCGTTGCGCGCGCGTACGACCGACTGCTCCTCGTGGATGCTGATCGCGTTCTGCACCCACTGGAGGGTGATCGATCCGTCGAGCGCGCGCAGCGAGCGAAGGATCGCGTGATCGAGACCGACCGCGGTCGCCTGCGGAAAACGCTCGACGCCGTCGCGGCCGCGCATGATCGACGGCCGCGGAAAGCGGACGAACACCGGCTGGGTGAAGTGCGGGTGCCTGACCATCAGCTGCCCTTTCTCGAGCGTCGCGAGCTTCGTCCGGATCGCGGGACTCAGCACGGCGTAGCCTGGGGTCGCGAGCTCGTCGGCGTCCATCCGGCCGTAGAGCGCACTGCCGGCATTGCCGACGACGCGGCGGTGGACCTGCGAGCGGAACTGCTGCGCCCCGAAGAGCACGAGACCGAGATACCGGCCGCGCTCGGCGATGTCGAGCAGCATCTTGCGAACGTAGGTGTCCTGCCCATCCGATGGTGCATACTTGTTGAGCTCATCGACGAAGACGACGACATGGTTGACGCCGAGGTCGCGCCGCTCGAGATGCTCGCGAAGCTTGGTGACCACGCGGGCGAAGACGAGATCCTGCGCGTCCTCCTCGAGCCCGGCGACGTCGATCACATACACCGTCCGGTCCTCGAAGCTCCCGAACGGCAGGTCGCTCACCGCGCCGTCGTCGGTGACGAGCCCCGCGCAGCGAGTCGAGATGTTCGAGAGGCGGTTGCGCACCTTGCGGATCGTCGCGACATGGTGCGTGCGCCATCCCTCGGAGTTCTTCGCCTCCATCGCGCGGAGCACGTCGCGGAACCATTGTTCGAGATCGGCGAACGACTGGACGCGATGCACGCGCGACAACATCGGATCGCTGAACTCCTGCCCGACGACGTTGCGGGCGATGAAGTCGATCAGCGCGTCGGCCTTGGCGTCGATGTCGTCCTTGTTCAACAGCACTTCCGCGTACTGCAGCACCTCGTGCAGTCCCCACGTGAGTGGCTGGACGTTATGAGCGAGCGCGTCGTTCGAGCGGAGCGTGTTGAGCGAGTGGCCCTTCGCGTGATAGGGCGCGAAGTACTGCGTGTTCGCGAACGGCGTTGCCGGGACGCCGAGCTTGT
Source organism: Gemmatimonadaceae bacterium (assembly GCA_025936015.1). Lineage (GTDB taxonomy): Bacteria > Gemmatimonadota > Gemmatimonadetes > Gemmatimonadales > Gemmatimonadaceae > JABFXC01. The sequence goes on along the minus strand of JAICUE010000003.1, from coordinate 14,481 downwards.
CGTAGATCGCGCGATCGCGCTCGTCGATCGAACCGGGTTGATCGAGGAAGCAGAGGTCGGGTCCCTTCACGTTGAAGGTCACGGCGGCGACCGATCCTTTCTGCGCCGGGAAATGCGCGAAGATCGACTGCAGCAGCCACTCGACCGCGCTCGTCTTGGTCGCGAGGCCGGAAACACCGCTGATGTTGAGGTGCGCCGCCTCGGGACCGAGAAGGAAGTCGGCGTCGAGGTAGATCGCTGCGTCCGTTCCACCAGCGCGATAGACCCCGATCGGGATTCCGGTGCGCGCGCCTTCCTTCAGGTAGCCGTCCATTCGCAGCGCGACGGCGACGTCCTCGTCGGCGGCGAGGAAGACCTGGCCCATCGGGACGGGCTGCAGCGGCTCTTCGGGGATCTGGCGCAGAACGGCGGCGGTGTACAGCCGGATCTCGGCGCGCTCGGTCGCGGCGAACGCGCTGCCTGACGGCGAGCCGTCGTGGCCGATCACGTCGTGCAGCGGGGACTGGAGGTCGGTGTAGCTGAACCCCTCGACGACTATTCCGTAAATCTGCGGGATCTGCCCTTCCACCGGCTGCATCCCCTCGACGCGCACGATAGTCCCGATCCCGACGGGCGAGTCGAGCGCGGTCCAGAAATGGAATTCGTGCGGAGTGTTCGGCCGTCGCTCGGTGGCGACGACTCGGCCGAGTGGGTTCATGCGGACGGTTCGGGTGGGATAGGAACTGTAACGCGCGTGCTACGTGATCGCCTTCAGAAACTCCTCGGAGTCGCGGATGCCGTAGGCCATCCGGTCCCAGCGCGAATCAGGGAGCGAGAGCGGGCTTCCCTCGGCGAGCAGCCAGCGCGAGACCTCGTCGGCGCGAGCCGAGAGGTCAGCGTCGGGATCGCGAGCGACCTCGACGCGCACGAGCCCGAACGTCGGATCGCGTCCGGTCGCGTCGCGGAGACGCAGATACCAGCTGGCGACCGCGGTGCGGCGTTTCGGCTCGAGGAGAAACACGCTCGTGCGCTCGCCGGCAGCGAGTCGGAGGACGACGTCGAGCGCGTCGTCCACCGCGTAGAGCGTGCGGTGGCTCTTCACGACGCCGACGACACAGCTGTTGCGGGCGACGCGATCGCTGCCACTGATGCCGCCGTCGACGAAAAGCGGCCGGCATTCATGATCGCACCAGCGTTCGGCGAGGCGTTGCTCGAGCTCTTCGCGATGTCCCTGCACGAGATGGACGGCCCGCTCGAGCGTGCCGAGCGGATGGCGCGATGGTGTTGGCTCATCGCTCTCGTGCGCCGAGGAGTCGACCGGGTGGAGTGGTGCGAGCCGCTCCCAGATACCAGGGGGCAGGTGATCGCGCGGAGCGTAGACGCGGTGCTCGATGCGCGAGTGCCAGGTGTGCATTCGCCGGTCGCGGCGCTCACGAACGACCGCGGCCGCGGTACCGTGGACGATCGGCGCGCCGTCGATGTAGGTGAGCACTCGGCTCTGCTGCACGCCATCGAGGAAGGCGACGAATCCGGGCTCGGGGCGGCCACGGACCGGGCGTGCGGAGAAGGCACCGCTCTCGAGCGGACGAACGCGAGCGGTCCGGGGCGGCTCATCGGAGCGCTGGAGTTGCTCGAGCGTCCCGAGCGCGTCCTGTATGTGGACCGATGCCCCGAGGGCGGCTTTTACGCCGCGTGTCGCGGCTCGAAAGCTCGCGTCGGGAGCAATGGGTAGAGACTGTGGCAATCTGATGGGCCCAGGGCCATCGCGGCGGCTGTGCGGCGGCGCTCGGCGACTCTCCAACCGGAGCGCGCGCATGGGGCGACGTCGCCTTCTCGCGATCACTCTAATTCTAACGCTGGGGTGCGACAAGGCGCGGCAGCTGGCCGGAGGATCGGCGAGTGAGCAGGCCCCCGATGCGCCCGCGGCTGCGCGTCTCGACCTTTCGTCGCGGCCGGACGTGCTGTTCCAGGTTTATGGCGAGCGGGATGATCCGCGGATGATCCCGGTGGGTGTGCTGCGCAATGGCACCATCGAACAGATCTCGCTTGGCGCGCAGGGATGGAAGCAGTTCGACGCGATGTACGGCAAGGCTGGCGCGCAGTACCCGGTGTATCAGGGCGGCCGGGCGATCGGGCACGTCACCGTCAGGCAGGGGATGTGGGAGGCGGGGAAGGACCCGCTGTACACGCTCCCGAGCTGCGACCTCATGGTTCCACAGTCCGCCGTAACGCTCGAAGCAGCCGGCAAGGCGGGTTACACCGTGTCGCTGTTCGCCGCAACGCGCCCCCTGCACGAGCCGCCGGTGACGGCGATGGCACAGAGCGAGGTTGACAGGATCTCGCGACAGGTGGCCGAGCGTGTCGCGGCAGCGGTCGGGATGGACAAGGCGACGGTGAGTGCGCTCGACTTCCACGCGACGGCGGTGTCGACCGGGGTTTCGAAGTGGCCGACGCTGGTGATCACGCTCATCGATCCGCGGGCCGACGAGCAGAGCGCGGCGCATGAGCACACCGCGCACCTCCTGATCGTCGCCGATCGGGGCGAGGGCGCGGACGATTATGCGCCGACGTTCAAGCATGTCGTCGACGGCGATGCGTCGACGGGTGATTTCCGTCGCTTCGTCGATGCGGTCGATGTGGCCGGGGACGGGACGGCCGAGCTGGTGCTGGAAGGATGGAAATTCGGTGGCGACACCTTTCTGTTGTTCCTGCAGTACAACAATGGCGCCTGGTCGGAGCTGTATCGTGGTCGCTCCAGCTGGTGTCTCGACCAAGCCGCGCGTTAGGCGCGGCGGCAGCCGGCGGTACGAACCCCCCACTTCGGAGCTCGACACGATGGGAACGTCTTCTCTCGCACGGATTCCGGCTCGCGCCGCGCTCGTCGCGTTGCTCGCAGCCGGCACGGCGTGCCAGCCCAAGCAGGTGAACCGGATCGACCCATCCGCAGTCACCGACCTATCGGGCCGCTGGAACGACACCGACTCGCGGCTCGTCGCCAATGAGCTGATCAAGCAGAGCCTCGATGGCGCGTGGGTGAAGCGCTACAGCGACGCGCACGGCGGCGCGGCGCCGACGGTCGTCGTCGGCGACTTCGCCAACAAGACCTACGAGCACATCGCGGTCGGGACGTTCGTCAACGATCTCGAGCGCGCGTTCACCAACTCCGGCGCGGTGCAGGTGATGGTCAGCGGCGCCGATCGCAACGCGGTCCGCGACGAGCGCGCCGACCAGCAGACGAACGCGAACGCGTCGACGCGGGCGCGGATGGCCAACGAGACCGGCGCCAAGTACATGCTGCAGGGCGAGATCCAGGCGATCGAGGACTCCGAGGGGAAGGAGAAGGTCGTGTTCTACCAGATCGACGCGACGATGGTCGACATGGAGTCGAACGCGAAGGTCTGGATCGGGCAGCACAAGATCAAGAAGTACATCCTGCGCAAGCGCGTCGGCCTCTGACCCCACGGTGATCCCATGACGACAGGCAACATCACGCGTGCCGCGACGTTAGGCATCCTCGCCCTCGCCGCCTGCACGCAGCGGAAGATCAACCCGGAGCCGGTGACGATCATGCGCAACGGCGACCGGGTCGCCGACGCCGACGCGAAGATCGCCGAGGCGCGCGATCGCGTCGCCGGCCAGCAGGCGACCACGCAGTACTCGCGCGACTCGATCATGGCGGCGGCGATGACCGGCTGCACCCCCGACGTCTGCGCGGCGGTGACGCGCGGCGAGGTCGCGTTAGGGATGAACGAGGCGCAGCTGATGGCCGCGACGCGGACGACGCCGGCGGCGTGGTCGGTGCGGCGCTCGGGCGACGCGATCGTGTACACGTCGGCGATGCAGGACCAGTCGCCGCGCGACGCGGTGGCGCCGGTCGCGCTCGTCCAGGTGCAGAACGGGCGCGTCGCGTCGTACGCCTACAACGAGCCGAGCGGCATGCGGATCGTCCAGAAGCAGGGCGACGCATCGGCGGCGGCCCAGGCGACGGCGACGGGGAATGCGCTCGTCCAGCAGGGCGACCAACTGGTCGCGTCGGGCAACGCCGACCTCGCGCTGGCGCGCTACGACCAGGCGAGCGTGCTCCTGCCTAACGACCCGATGGTGCAGTACAAGATCGCGACGCTGCTCGACCAGCAGCTCCGTCCGGTCGAGGCGCTGATGCGCTACCAGCGCTTCCTCCACCAGATGGACCTCGAGCGGATCAACGCGGTCGGCGACGCCTACGCGAAGCAGGCCGCGGCGATCGCCCAGGCGAAGGAGCGGATCGTCGTCCTCGAGAAGCACTAGGGGCGGTCGATGACGGGGCGCGGGTTCGCCATGCGCCACCTGCGCGCGGTGCTGGCGGCAGCCGTTCTGTCGACCAGCATCGCGGGCTGCGTCTCCGCCGGCGCGATGCACGTCGCCCTGCCTCCGGAAGCGGCACGGGCCGGCCTGACCGAATCCGACTGGCTCCTCCGCCAGTCGATGGCCGGCGGCGGATTCGACAGCGCGGCGGCGATGGTCGCGCCCGACGGTCCGCTCGCTCCCGACGACGAGCTGCTCGCGTCGCTGTACCGCGGCTCGACGCTCTACTACGCCGGGCACTATGACACCGCGGGGATCGCGCTCGACGAGGCGGCGGTGCTCGCCGACGACCGGTTCACGAAAAGCATTTCGAAGAACCTGCTCGCCCTGCTGAGCAACGACGGCGCGCTGCCGTACGAGCCCTCGCAGACAGAGCGGCTGATGATGAACTACTACGGGATGCTCGACTACCTTCGTCGCAGCGACCCGATGGGGGCAGCGGTCGAGGCGCGGCGGATCAGCGTCCTCCTCGAGAGCTTCGACACGCGAAAGGACTCCGTCGATGTCCCGACGCGCGCGGTGCTCAACTACCTCGCCGGCGCGACCTTCGAAGCGGCGGGAGAGAAGGCCGACGCCGAGGTGTCGTACCGCGTCGCCCGCGCCCTCGTCGGCGACTCGGTGCTTCCCTTCCCGCTCACCGGCGAGGCGAAGCGCAAGGCGATCGCCGCGGCATCGAAGATGGCGGCTGCGCAGCGCGTTCCCGACGCGAAGGGGACGGCACGCAGCACGGCGAAAAAAGCGGCGAAGGCCGTCGCGGCGACCGTGCCGACCGGCGAAGTGATCGTCGTCGTCGAGCACGGGTACGTCGCGCACCGCGTGCCGCGCATGCTGCTCGTGCCGGTGACGCAGGCGGAGTTCGACAAGTTCGGCAGCGATCCGGCGCAGACCGTCGAAGCGGCGGCGGCGATCAGCCTCCGCACCGCGGCCTTCCTCGCGCTCCAGCCCGACCAGTTCATGTGGCGCGACTCGGACGACGACGGATCGAGCTTCACCGTCGGCGATTCGTCGACGACATCGGGCGTGTCGATCGCGTACCTGATGCCGGTCGCGTGGACGAGCCTCCGCCGCCCCTATCATCCACCCTGGCGTGGGACGCTCGTCGTCGATTCGCTGGCGACGCAGTCGTTCGGCGTGACCGCGGATCTGTGCAACGCGGTCGCAAATGATTTCCGCCGTCAGCGCACCGCGGCGCTCGCGCGCGGGATCGCCCGCGCCGGGATCAAGCTCGCCCTCGCCAAGACCGCCGAGAAGACCGCCGAGGACAAGCACGGCGCCTTCGCCGGCGCGATGGCGAAGCTGGGGATGAACGCGATCAACGTCGTCACCGAGCGTCCCGACCTCCGCCAGTGGCGGCTCCTGCCCGGTGAGCTCTCGATCATCCGGATGACGCTCCCCGCCGGATCACACGACCTCGCGATCGACTACGCCGCGCGTCCGGGAACCCCGGCGCGCCGGCTCGCGATCGGCCCGACCGAGATCGTCGCCGGCAAGATCGCCTTCGCGACGATCCGCGTCTGGGATGACGGGATCACGCAAGTGCAGCCGTTAGCCATTAGCCGTTAGCAGGAAGCGACAGCGGAGACCGCCGTCCCTCACAGCTAACGGCTAACGGCTGATAGCTGCCGTTACTCCACCCCGATGTCCCAGGCCTGCTCGAGATCCTTCTTCGAATAGGCGCGGAACGCCGTGAGGGTCGTGGTCTTCTGCAGCCCCGGGATCGTCGGAAAGACCTCGGTCACCACTCGGGCGATCTGCTCGTACTCGGCGACCCGGACGATCACCACCAGGTCCCACTCACCGGACACCGAATACACCTCGGCGACGCCGTCGCAGCCGGCGAGCTTCATCGCCGCCTGCGGGATGAGGCGCGGCTCGATGCTGCAGAGAACGATCGTGGTGATCACTGGTCGAGTGGGAACGGGGGAACGTTGAGGAACCAGATTCCGGCGACGGCGCCCGAGGGCTCGACGTCGACGAGCATGTCGCTGGCCACGCGGATCGCGCGAGGCTCCGGGCCCGGACCGAAGCGGAAATGGAAGACGCGCTCCGGGTCATCGACTTCCGCGCTGAGCGGGCTGTCCACCGCGCTCGCGCCCGCACTCGCGTGGCGCGCCGGAAGCACCAGGTCTCCCGGCTCGGCGGCCGGGGGTTGCAGCGAGCGGAGCTTCCGCACGTCGGGCCAGACGGCGACCTCGACTCCGCGGATCCGGCCACCGCGGACGTCGAGGATCAACCACGAGCCGTCCAGGCCCTGAAGCTCGACGGTCGCGGCTGGCCCCTCGGGTGGCGTACCGTCGAGCTGCGCGCTGAGGATGTCGGTGTCCGTGTCCCATCGATATGAGACCGAGGGCGTCGCACCGTGCGGCGGCTCGATCTGCACTGTGATGCTCATCGCGTTCTCCGCTTCGTTGGCGAGCAAAGCTTCCATGTTGCGCCGCCGATACGCCACCCGACTACCGCGCGGATGATCGAAGCGACGCCGGCCCATGCGGGGCAGCCAGTCGCCGGACTATCTTCCAGACTCGCGGAGTACGGTAGCACTGCGGCAAGGACGCCACAACGCCAGGACACATCGTGGAACAGGACGCGAAGGAAAGCACGGGAATCGCACGGAGCCAGCACGCGGTGCTGGTCCTGCCTCACGATTGGTCGGCGGTGGCCGCATTCTGCGGCCCGGCACTGGAAAAGCTCGACGCCAACCTGGCCGAAACGCAGCTCCTCGTCCTCACCCCCGACGCGGAGTCGACGGCGACGGTGAGCGGTGTCGCAAGCGAGCTGGCGGCGGCGCGCGGTGCGGACATCGTCCCGGCAACGAGCGTCAAGCGCGCGGTCCGCCTGCTCGCCGAGCGTCGGCCGCAGGTGGTGATCGGCGGCGCGGAGGAGATCGCGGCGCTCATCCAGGGCTCGTCCCTGAAGCTGGGCAGCCTCCGTGCGGTCGTCCTCGCGTGGGTGGACGAGATCGCCGCGGCCGGGAGCAGCGGGGCCGCGGCGCTCGAGACGGTGATGGCCGAGGTCCCGAAGGAGGCGGCGCGCACGCTGGTCGCGACGCGGCTCGGCGCGCAGGCGCGAGAGCTCGCCGAGCGTTATGCACGGCGTGGGCTGCGGACGGCGGAGCCGGCGCTCGAAGAGGGCGCGGGGCCGGTCAGCCTGCAGTATGCCGTCGTGTCGGCGACCAACCGGATGGCGGCGCTGCGGCGGCTGCTCGACCAGCTCGACCCGGCTCGCGCGGTCATCTGGACCCGCAGCGCCGAGTCGGAGGCGGATGCGGCGCGGGCGATCGCGGCGCTCGGCTATCGCGGCGCGACCGCGTCGGTGCATGTCGTCCGCGATGCGCCGTTAGGCGATGCCGCACTGGCGATTCTCTACGACGTGCCGGCGAACCGGCGGGAGCTGCTCGCCGCGTTAGGCACGAGTCCGAGCGCGCCGCAGATCGTCGTCCTCGCCCAGCCGCGGCAGATGGAGCTGGTGCGGGCGCTGGCCGAAGGGGGACGCGTCGGGCCGTTGACGTTAGGCGGGCCGGGGGCGGCAGCGCGGCGCCGCGAAGAGGGAGTCCGCGCCGAACTGCGCGTCATCCTCGAGAGCGGAATCGCCGCCCGCGAGCTGCTGACCCTCGAGCCGCTGCTCGAGTCGTACGATGGCATCGAGATCGCCGCGGCAGCGCTCAGGCTGCTCGAACAGTCGCGGACAGCGCCGGTGATTCGCAGCGAGGGCGCGCGCGGCGGGGTGGCGGTGTCGCGCGACCTGGACAGCGGCGCGCCGCGCGATTCCCGCGGACCGGGCGGCGAGGGCGTGAAGATCTTCCTCACCGTCGGGGAGCGCGATGGCGTTCGCGCCGGTGACCTGGTCGGCGCGATCGCCGGGACGGCGGGGATTCCCGGCACGAGCGTCGGCCGCGTCGAGATTCACGATACGCACTCGCTCGTCGAGATCACCGGCGCCGACGCGGAAGCGGTGGCGGCGAAGATCACCGGCATCTCGATCAAGGGGCGTCGCGTCATCGCGCGGCTCGAGCGGGAGCGGCCACCGCGCGACGCCGCCGGCGGTCGTGGCGGGGCGCGTGGCTACGGTGGTCGCGAGGGCGGCCGTGAGGGACGGAGTGGCGCCGGCAATCGCGGGGTGAGCGCGCGTCCGCGCGGTGATCGCGGCGACCGGAGTGACCGGGCCCCGCGCGGCGACCGGCCTCCGCGGCGAGACGATGCCGGTGCGCGCGGCGGCTTTCGCAGCGAGCGGCCGCGCGACCGCGACGATCGTCCGCGCCGCCCGCGCGAGGAGCGTGGCGACCGGTGAGCGACACGTACTTCACCAGCACCGGCGGATGGATCGAAGTCGTCTGCGGTGTGATGTTCAGCGGCAAGAGTGAAGAGCTGATCCGACGGGTGCGCCGCGCGATCATCGCCCGGAAGCGGGTGCAGGTGTTCAAGTCGCACCTCGATGAGCGCTACGCCGGGATCTACTCCGTCTCCAGTCACGATGGCCGCACGGTCGAGGCGATTCCGGTCGATAGCTCGGCCGAGATCGCCGGCAAGGTCGATCCGACGGCGAATGTCATCGCGATCGACGAGGCGCAGTTCCTCGACGAGGGAATCGTCGCGCTCGCGAGCTCGCTCGCGGGGCGCGGGCGGCGCGTGATCCTCGCCGGCACCGACACCGACTTCCGCGGCGAGCCATTCGGGCCGATGCCGCAACTGATGGCCGTCGCCGAGCTGGTGGACAAGCTCCACGCGATCTGCGTGATCTGCGGTTCGCCGGCGAGCCGCAACCAGCGATTGATCGAGGGGAAGCCCGCGCGTTATGACTCGCCGACGATCATGGTCGGCGCGAGCGACTCATACCAGGCCCGCTGCCGGCACTGTCATTCGTGCCCGCGCGCCGACCAGGACCAGCGCTCGCTGCTCTAGTGCCTAACGGCCGGCCAGCGGGCCGGCCGGATCGTCACGACCGCGCCTTCCGCCTGATGTTCGAGGCACGGTCGGCGGCGCCCCCCTCGGGGACGGGCGCGTACCAGAGTTGATGCGCGAAGGCGAGGTGGACGGCGATGATCGCGCCGAGCAGCCCGGTGAACGCCATCAGCGTCAGCGTGTAGTGCGTGTGATCCATCGCGCCGCGCGGGTACGGATGGAGCACCACGAACAGCGCGACGAGCAGAAGGAAGAGGCCGCCCGCGACACCGAGCGCACCGAGCGCGGCAATCTTCTGGAATCCGAGAGAGCGGGGATCGAACATCGGCACCGGGGTTGAGGTCATTGCAGCTCGATGCAACATTCGCGCACGCAACCGTTTTCGATAGTACCCGGCCTCGGCTGAACAGCACGACAATCGCGTTGACAGCGCAGCGCGCCGCGCCCTAGCTTGGGCGCGTGCAACCGCCATCTTTTCCGCTGGCAATCGGCCGCGCGCGGCGCACACCGCCGCGAGCAGTGCGCTGACGATGCTGCTCGTCGCGCTCACCGGCAACATCGCCTCGGGCAAGTCATCGGTCGCGTCGATGTTCGCCGCGCGCGGTGCGACGCTGATCGACGCCGACGTGCTCGCCCGTCTCGCGGTTCGCGTCGGCACTCCCGGCTACGACGCGATCGTCAGGCGGTGGGGCAGCTCCGTTCTCTCGGCCGATGGCGTGCTCGATCGCGGCGCCCTGCGCGGCATCGTCTTCGAGCAGCCGGAGGAGCTCCGCGCGCTCAACGCCATCGTGCATCCGGTCGTCGAGCGCATGCGGAGCGAGCTGCTCTCCTCGGCGCGCGCGCGCGGCGACCGGCTGGTCATCTGCGACATCCCGCTGCTCTTCGAAAACAATCTCGCCGATGGTTTCGACCGGATCGTGCTCGTCGATGCACCGCGCCCGCTTCGACTCGAGCGTCTCGTCCGCGACCGCGGGCTGCGCGAGACCGAGGCGATGGCGATGATCGCGCAGCAGATGCCGGCGGACCTCAAGCGCGCGCGCGCCGACTTCGTCATCGACAACGACAGCACGCGCGACGCGCTCGCGCAACGGGTGGACGAAGTGTGGCGCGCACTCTCCGCGGAAGCCGACGCCGACGCGCATCGCGATTCCTTGACACTCGCGCCACCGCACGGGTAGACTTCGCGCCGAGCATCACCCTCACCGCACGAGGCGCGTCGTGGCCGAGATTCCGAGCGATCTGCTGTACACCGAAGAGCACGAGTACGTGAAGAAGACCGCCGATGCGGACGTGGTGGCGATCGGCGTCACGGACTACGCGCAGGGAGAGCTCGGCGACGTCGTCTATGTCGAGCTGCCCAAGGTCGGCGCCACGTTCGGCCCGCACGACGTGTTCGGCACCGTCGAAGCGGTGAAGGCGGTGTCGGAGCTGTTCTGCCCACTCCCTGGTGAGGTCGTCGAGGTGAACACGCGCCTCGACAAGGAGCCCGCGCTCGTCAACAGCGATCCCTACGGCGACGGCTGGATGATCAAGCTGCGCGTGAAAGCGGACGCCGATCGCGACGCGCTACTCGGCCCCGACGAGTACAAGAAGCAGGTCGGTCAGTAGCGCTTCACCACCGTCGCCGACGAGTCGGCGAGCTCGACCCAGATCATCCCGCCGCCGATCGTCCCGCCGCGCGTGGGAAGAAGTCGCACCTGCCACCCCTGCGCGCCCTTGCTGATCGACTCCACGCGCATCGGCAGCGAGTCGCCTAACGCGCGGGTGGCGAGTCGCACTGCGTGCGCGCTGTCCACGGCGTACGTCGCCGCGTGATGGACGCGCGTGAACGGCGAATCGTCGGGATTCGGGCTGCTGCACGCGGTCGCGCCCGACGCGACGCCGAGCGCGAGCACGACCGCGCCCACCACCACGTCAGGCGCGGCGCCGCGGGCGCGAGTCGTCACGCAACCACCGCGTCGGCGTAGGCATCGGTCGGCAGGCACGAGCAGACCAGATGACGGTCACCGTACGCACTCTCGACGCGCGCCACGCTCGGCCAGAACTTCCCGTCGCGAACGTAAGGCAGCGGAAACGCGGCGCGCTCGCGCGAGTAGCCGTGCGACCATGAGTCGCTGACCACCTGGTCGAGGGTGTGCGGCGAGTTCTTGAGCGGGTTGTCGGTCTTGTCGAGCACGCCGCCGGCGACGTCGGCGATCTCCTCGCGAATCGAGATCATCGCGTCGCAGAAGCGGTCGAGCTCCGCCTTGTCCTCGCTCTCGGTCGGCTCGATCATCAGCGTTCCCGGGACCGGGAAGCTCACCGTCGGCGCGTGGAAGCCGTAGTCCATCAGCCGCTTGGCGATGTCTTCCACCTCGACGCCGGTCGTCGCCTTGAGGCCGCGCGGATCGATGATGCATTCGTGCGCGACGGTGCCGTGCTTTCCCTTGTACAGCACCGGGTAGTGCGGGTCGAGCGTCTTCGCGATGTAGTTCGCGTTGAGGATCGCCATCTTCGTGGCGAGCGTCAGCCCTTCACCACCCATCAGCTTGATGTAGACGTACGAGATCGGAAGGATGCTCGCGCTTCCCCACGGCGCCGAGCTCACCGCGCCGCTGGCCGTCGGAGCGCCGATCGGGACGACCGGATGCCCGGGGAGGAATGGCACGAGATGCTTCGCGACGCCGATCGGTCCCATGCCGGGACCGCCGCCGCCATGGGGGATGCAGAAGGTCTTGTGCAGGTTGAGGTGGCAGACGTCGGCGCCGATGTCGCCCGGCCGCGCGAGCCCGACCATCGCGTTCATGTTCGCGCCGTCGAGGTAGACCTGGCCGCCGTGGCTGTGGACGATCTCGCAGATCTCGCGAATCCCCTCCTCGAAGACGCCGTGCGTCGACGGATAGGTCACCATCAGCGCGGCGAGATCGGACGCATGCTCGGCCGCCTTGGCGCGGAGGTCGTCCATGTCGATGTCGCCGCTCGAGCCGGTCTTCACGACAACCACCTGCATCCCGGCCATCACCGCGCTCGCCGGGTTGGTGCCGTGCGCCGACTGCGGGATGAGGCAGACCTTCCGATGCGTGTCGCCGCGCGACTGGTGGTAGCGCTCGATGACGAGCAGCCCCGCGTACTCGCCCTGCGAGCCAGCGTTAGGCTGGAGCGAGACGCCGGCGAAGCCGGTGATCTCGGCGAGGTCGCGCTCGAGCTCGTCGAACATCGCGGTGTACCCCGCCGCCTGCTCGCGCGGCGCGAACGGGTGCAGCTTCCCGAACTCGGGCCAGGTGACCGGAAACATCTCCGCCGTCGCGTTCAGCTTCATCGTGCAGCTGCCTAACGGGATCATCGAGTGCGTCAGCGAGAGGTCCTTCGCCTCGAGCGAGCGGATGTAGCGCAGCATCTCCGTCTCGGAGTGGTGCGCGGTGAACACGGGATGCGTCAGGAATGGGCTCGTCCGGGCGAACTTCGCGTCGAAGGCGTCGTCGACCTCGCCGAGCTGCTCGATGACGCCCTTCGCGCCGGCGCCGGCGAACACGGCGAGCAGCTCCTCGATGTGCGCGACCCGCGTCGTCTCGTCGAGCGAGATCCCGACCTCGGTCTCGCTCAGCACGCGGACGTTGATCTTCTTCTCCCGCGCCCGCTTCACGATCTCCTTCGCGCCGAGTTTGCCCGCGTTCACCCGGATCGTGTCGAAGAAGGGACCGTCGCCGACCTCGAATCCCGACTTGCGCAGTCCCTCGGCGAGCATCGTCGCCAGGCGATGCACGCGCCGCGCGATGCGCGTCAGCCCTTGCGGCCCGTGCCACACCGCGTAGAAGCTGGCCATCACCGCGAGCAGTACCTGCGCGGTGCAGACGTTGCTCGTCGCCTTCTCGCGCCGGATGTGCTGCTCGCGCGTCTGCAGCGCCATCCGCAGCGCGGGCTTCCCGCGCGCATCGCGCGAGACGCCGATGATGCGCCCGGGAAGCGTCCGCTTGAACTCGTCCTTCGTCGCGAAGAATGCCGCGTGCGGTCCGCCGTAGCCCATCGGCACGCCGAAGCGCTGGCTGCTGCCGACGGCGATGTCGGCACCCCATTCGCCGGGTGGCGTGAGCAGCGTCAGCGCGAGCAGGTCGCAAGCCACGACCACCAGCGCGTTCTGCGCGTGCGCTGCGTCCGTGAACGCACGATAATCGTAGACGGTCCCGTCGGTCGCCGGGTATTGCAGCAGCACGCCGAAGACGTCGGCGCCGAGCTTGTACGTCCGCGGATTGCCGACGACGACGCGCATGCCGCGCGCGGCGGCGCGAGTGCGCACGACTTCGATGGTTTGCGGATGACAGTCTTCGGCGACGAAGAACAGTTCCTTGCCCTGCTTGCCGCGCGAGTTGTAGGCGAGGTACATCGCCTCGGCCGCCGCGGTCCCTTCGTCGAGGAGCGATGCGTTCGCGATCTCGAGACCGGTGAGGTCGATGACGGCCGTCTGGAAATTGAGCAGCGCTTCCAGGCGTCCCTGCGCGATCTCCGCCTGGTACGGCGTGTACGCGGTGTACCAGCCCGGGTTCTCGAGCACGTTCCGCTGGACGACCGGGGGGACGAAGGTGTCGTAGTACCCCATCCCGATGTACGACTTGAAGATCTGGTTCTTTGCGGCGAGGGTGCGCATGTGCGCGAGAGTCTCGGCCTCGCCCTTCCCTTCGGCGATGGCGAGCGGGCGACGGAGCCGGATCTGTTCGGGTACCGTCGCGTCGATGAGGGCGTCGAGCGAGTCGTAGCCGACCGTCTCGAGCATCTCGGCGGTCTCCCGCTCGCTCGGGCCGATATGGCGGGGGATGAAGCTGCCGTCGTCGGACAGGGAGAGGGCGGTGCTCTTCGTCATGCGTGCCTCGAAAGGGCCGCCCGGGGCGGCGCCGGTTTGTCTGATCGGGTTCGGACCGCGGCGCGCGGGTTCGAGTGCGGCGCGATGGTCTCTCCGGTCCGGATCACTAAGTTTAGCAGGCCGCTCGTTCAATCGGTACGCATTGCCGGGTTCACCGGCAGTGAGTACCACGTCCTACCTGCACCCGCGCGGGACGGCCGCCCAGCTGCGTGACGAACCGCCGTGCCGCGCGTTATTCACGTATCAGCCCGACCGTTCCTTTGTGCACCGCCCCCACCGGACCGACTCGATGACGACGCGTCGCTTTACCGCTGCATCTCTGGCTCTTGCCCTCGTCGCATGCGGTGGCGACAAGCGCGGCAACACCGCAACCGGCGACGTCGGCGGCACTGTCGTGATCTCGCTCGCCGGCGAACCCGACTTCCT
>JAICUE010000014.1 GCA_025936015.1 Gemmatimonadaceae bacterium | reverse complement strand
TGATGGGGGAAATAGATCGATGAGTGCAGCGCGAGAAGAAGGTGGTCTCCATGCACCCGCGCATGCGTCGCATGGCAGCAGCGCGCATGCGCACGGTGGAACGCACACGCCGATCTTCAGCGGCGAGCGCCGGAAGCAGCTCGACGAGCTCTTGGCGCGCTACCCGAACAAGATGGCCGGCCTCCTCCCCGCGCTCTGGATGGCACAGGAAGCGGAAGGTTGGGTGAGCGAAGGCGCGATGGCGGAGATCGCCGGACTGCTCGAGCTCACGCCGGCATACGTGAAGGGCGTCGTCACGTTCTACACGATGTACCACCAGCACCCGGTCGGGCGGCACTTCATCCAGGTCTGCACCACCTCGCCGTGCGGCGTCTGCGGCGCCGAGGACGTGGTGAAGTCGTTCCTGAAGCACACGGGCTGCGGTGAGCTGGGCGTGACGTCGAACGACGGGAAGTACACGGTCATCGAAGTCGAATGCCTCGGCGCCTGCGGCTTCGCGACCCCGATCATGATCAATCAGGACTTCATCGAGTCGGTGACGCCGGAGCGCGTTCCCGAGATCCTCGGAAAGCTCAAGTAATGGGATACCCCCACAAGTCGCACCCCCGCGAGACGCCGGTCCTCTCGAAGCACTTCGGTGATCCCGAGGCGCGGACGCTGGCCGGCTGGCGGCAGCGCGGCGGCTACCGCGCGCTCGAGCAGGCGTTAGGCATGGCGCCGGCCGACATCGTCAACGTCGTGAAGGAGTCGGGGCTCCGCGGCCGCGGCGGCGCCGGCTTTCCGACGGGGATGAAGTGGTCGTTCATGAAGCCGGGCGACGGCAAGCCGCACTACCTCTGCTGCAACGCCGACGAATCGGAGCCGGGAACGTTCAAGGACCGCGAGATCATGCGGTGGACGCCGCACGCGCTCATCGAGGGCTGCGCGTTAGGCGCGCACGCGATCGGGGCCGAGACGGCGTACATCTACATTCGCGGCGAGTTCACCGAGCCGCTCCAGGTGATGGAGGCCGCCGTCCAGGAAGCGTACCGCGACGGGATCCTCGGCAAGAGCGCGATGGGGACCGGCAAGCGCATCGACGTCCATGTCCACAAGGGCGCGGGGGCGTACATCTGCGGCGAAGAGACGGCGCTGATGAACTCCCTCGAGGGACGCCGCGGCAATCCGCGCATCAAGCCGCCTTTCCCGGCGGTCGCGGGACTGTTCGGCCAGCCGACGACGATCAACAACGTCGAGACGCTGGCCGCGGTGCCGCACATCCTGACGAACGGCGCGCAGTGGTACAAGGACATGTGCCTCTCGAGCCCGAAGAGCACCGGCAGCAAGCTGTTCTCGGTGTGCGGCAACATCCGCAAACCGGGCAACTACGAGGTCACGATGGGATTCCCGTTCAAGGAATTCCTCTACGATCTCTGCGGCGGGCCGCTCCAGGGACGGAAGTTCAAGGCGATCATCCCCGGCGGTTCGTCGGTACCGATCCAGACGGTCGAGGAAGCTGAAGCGACGCTGATGGATTACGAGGGCTTCGTCGCGCAGGGCACGATGCTCGGCTCCGGCGGCGTCATCGTCTTTGACGATTCGCAGTGCATGGTGAAGCAGATTGCCCGCCTCGCGCGCTTCTACGCGCATGAGAGCTGCGCGCAGTGCACGCAGTGCCGTGAAGGCACCGCGTGGACGACGCGCATCCTCGAGAGGATCGAGCATGGCGACGGCACGATGGAAGATCTCGACACACTGATGGAGATCGGCGAGAACATGACTGGCAAGACGATCTGCGTGCTGAGCGACTCGTGCGCGACGCCGGTCTTCTCCGGCCTGAAGAAGTGGCGCCACGAGTTCGAGGCGCACATCAAGCAGAAGCGCTGCCCGATGCGCGCAGCGGTGGCCGCCTGATGACCGCCCCAGCGACGGCAGCGCCGGCGACGAAGATGGTGAACCTCACCATCGAAGGCCGGCCGGTCAGCGTTCCGGAGGGAACGTCGATTCTCGAGGCGGCGAAGTATGCCGGCATCCTCGTTCCGCACTACTGCTACCACCCGGGACTTCCAGTCGCCGGCGTTTGCCGGATGTGCCTCGTCGAGGTCGAGAAGGCGCCGAAGCTCGCGCCCTCGTGCGCGACGTCGGTCGCCGAGGGCCAGGTGGTGCACGTGCACTCGGAGAAGGCGCTCGAGGCGCGCAAGGGAGTGCTGGAGCTGCTGCTGATCAACCACCCGCTCGATTGCCCGATCTGCGATCAGGCGGGCGAGTGCGAGCTGCAGGATTACACGTACATGGAAGGGCGCGCGGACTCACGCCTACGCGATCCGAAGCGCTTCAATCCGATGGAGGACTTCGGCGGCGACGTCATTTACGTGACGAATCGCTGCATCCTCTGCACACGCTGCGTCCGCTTCATGGACACGGTGGCCGAGGACCCGGTCCTCAACGTGAGCGAGCGCGGCGACCGCGCGGTGATCGGCAAGTTCGAGGGGCAGGACCTGACGCATCCGTGGGCCGGAAACGTCATCGACCTTTGCCCGGTCGGCGCGCTCCTCTCGAAGGACTCGCTGAACAAGGTGCGCGCCTGGGAAGTCGATCGCACCGCGTCCATCTGCCCGAACTGCACGCAGGGCTGCAACATGATCGTCGAGACGCGCGACAACGTGGTCGTGCGGCTCCGGCCGCGCCCGAACGAGTCGGTCAACCGGTTCTTCATGTGCGACTACGGCCGGCTCAACTACCGCTGGCTCAACCGGCAGGATCGCGTCGAGATGCCGCTCGTGCGGCGCGGCAGTGAGCTGGTCGCCGCCGACTGGGACGCGGCGCTCCAGTCGGCCGCGCAGCTGCTCCAGGGCGCGACCGCGCGCATCGTCGCCTCGCCGATGCTCTCCAACGAAGCGTTAGGCCTCCTCGCGCGGCTGGCGCGAAAGACCGGTGGCAGCGGCTCGTATCGCGTCGCTCGCGGTGAGCGCGCTCCGCTGCCCGGCGTGAAGGACCTCGCGCGGCGCGAGGATCTGGGCGCCAACGTCCGCGGCCTCGAGCTGTTCGGCTTCACGCGCAACGACACGCCAGCGTGGAACCTCGGGAGCGGTGACGTGCTCGTCGTCGCCGACGAGGAGCTGGCCGGCGTGGACGCGTCCTCGATTGGCAGTCCGCGCGCGATCATCGTCATCGGGACCACGCTGCCGTCGTGGGCAAGCGGGGCATCGGTCGTCCTACCGATCGGCAACTTCGCCGAGGAAGAAGGAACGTTCACCAACGTCGACGGCCGGGTTCAGCGATTCATGCAGACGAAAGCGGCGCCCGGCTTCGCGCGCCCGAGCTTCGCGGTCCTGAGCGATCTGCTCGCGCTGCTCGGTGAGAGCACCAACTACATGCTCGCCAGCGACGCGTTCGCCGCGATCGCCGCGAGCGAGGCTGCGTTCAATGGCCTCTCGTACGAAACGTTAGGCCTGCGCGGCGCCGTCGTCGCCGGTGGAGCGAGCCGATGAGCGTCCTGACGCCGTTCGACGCGCTCCTCCAGGTCGCCGATCCGCAGCTCCCGCCGGTGCACTTCTGGCCGTGGATCATCTTCGCGCTCCTGAAGCTGCTCGTCGTCTTCACGATGTACATGATCGCGGCCGCGCTCCTGACCCTCGCCGAGCGGAAGCTCAGCGCGTGGATCCAGGATCGTCACGGCCCGAACCGCGTCGGACCGAGCGGCTTGATGCAGCCGCTTGCCGACGGCCTGAAGAACCTCGTCAAGGAAGAGGCCGCGCCCTCGTTCGCCAGCGGCGCGCTCTACAACCTCGCGCCGATCATCTCGTTCATCCCGGCGCTGATCACCTGGGCCGTCATTCCCTTCGGCGCGCCGTTCCCGACGCGCTGGGGACGGGTCGACATGGTGCTCGCCGACCTGCCGATCGGGTACCTCTACGTCCTCGCGATCGGATCGTTAGGCGTCTACGGGATCGTGCTCGCCGGCTGGGCGTCGAACAACAAGTACGCACTCCTCGGCGGCCTTCGCTCGAGCGCGCAGATGATCTCCTACGAGATCGCGATGGGGCTGTCGACGATCCCGGTGGTGCTGCTCGCCGGCAACGTCACGCTCTCGGCGATCGTGCTGCGGCAGTCGGAGATGGGCTGGAACGCGGTAACGCTGACCTTCGCCTTCTTCGTCTTCGTCATCGCGGCGTTCGCCGAGACGAACCGGTTGCCCTTCGACTTGCCGGAAGCGGAGTCGGAGCTCATCACCGGATATCACACCGAATATTCGTCGATGAAGTTCAGCTTCTTCTTCATCGCCGAGTACGCGAACATGGTGACGGCGAGCGCGATGATGGCGACGCTCTTCCTTGGCGGATGGGACATTCCGTTCTGGCACGGCGACAACATCGGCGCGATCAGCAAGCTGACCTCGATCCTGACGATCCTCGTCTTCCTCGCGAAGGTCACGTTCTTCCTCTTCTTCTTCATGTGGATCCGCTGGACGCTGCCACGGTTCCGCTACGATCAGCTGATGTCGCTCGGCTGGAAGGTGCTGCTGCCGATGACGCTTGGCTACATCATCGTCGTCGCTGCCGCGGTGCTCGGCCTCGACATGGCGCACGTCCCGCGCGACTGGCACTTCGCGCTGTCGATGCTCGCGCTGAACGTGGTGATCATGGTGCTCGTGTTCTGGGTGCTCGATCGCGGACGCATCGTCAGCCCGGCAAGTTCACGAATCTCGACGGCCGAGCTCGAGCGGCTCCGCACTCTGTCGCGGCGCTCGGCGCTCACCCCGCGGGAGGCGGGAGACTGACATGGCAATCGGCGTAAAGGTGATGGAGCGCCCGGTCGAGCAGACGAGCTACGTCCGCGCGACGCTGAAGGGAATGGCGCTCACCCTCAAGCATCTGTTGAACACCCACAAGGTGACGGTGCAGTATCCGGAGCAGAAGTGGCCGCTCTCGCCGCGCTGGCGCGGCACGCACCGGATGCTCACCACCGAAGACGGGAAGGCGAAGTGCGTCGCCTGCGGACTGTGCCCGACGGTTTGCCCGGCGAACTGCATCAAGCTCGTGCCGGGTGAGGACGAGCTGGGCAACCGCTATCCGCTGATCTTCGAGATCGACGAGTTCCGCTGCATCTTCTGCGGCTACTGCCAGGAAGTCTGCCCGGAGGAAGCGATCCACCTGGGACGACATTACGAGAACTCCGAGTACAGCCGCGAGGGCTTCGTCTACGACCTGGAGCGGCTGATGGCGCAGACGCATCCGGTGAGCGAGCTCTGGGACCCGGCCGATCCGAAGGGTCAGTAATGCAGAATATTCCGCTCTTCTACACCTTCAACTTCTATCTCTTCGGGATGATCGCGATCGTCTCGGCGATCATCTTCGTCACCCGGAAGAGTCCCGTTGCCGCGGCGCTCTGGCTCGTGAACACGATGTTCTCGCTGGCGGCGATCTACGTCATGCTCGACGCGCAGTTCATCGGCGTGATCCAGGTGCTCGTCTACGCCGGCGCGATCATGGTCGTGTTCCTCTTCGTGATCATGCTGCTCAACCTCGGGCATCCGAGCGAGATCGCCGACATCCGCAACCAGAAGTGGCGGATGATCGCGGGGCTCGTCGGCATCGCGATGCTCGCCGAGGTCTTCGTCCTGACGCGATCGAACAGCGTGCCGGCGCTGACCGTCCCGCGTGACGCAGCGATGAACGCGGTGATCCGGTCCGGCGCCGTCGGTGCCGTCGCGACTCCCTTGTTCACGACCTATCTGCTGCCCTTCGAGATCACGAGCGTCCTGTTGCTCGCGGCGATCGTCGGCGCGGTCATGATCGGCAAGCAGCGGACGACTCATGCTCGCTGAAGCGCTTTTCTTCTCGGCGGTCCTGTTCATCATCGGCGTCGTCGGCGTGCTCACCCGCCGGAACGCGATCATCATCTTCATGTGCGTCGAGCTGATGCTCAACGCGGTGAACCTGACCTTCATCGCATTCTCGCGACAGTACGGGCCGGCGGGACAGATCTTCGTCTTCTTCTCGATGACAGTCGCCGCCGCTGAAGCGGCGGTCGGGCTCGCGATCATCATCTCGTTGTTCCGTCACAAGCAGACGGTCAACCTCCAGCACATCAACATCCTCAAGGGCTGATGCTCCTTCAGCACGAGCTTTCCTCGGCGCATCCCCTCGCCGGAACCGCGGCATCGTGGATGTGGCTGTTGCCACTGCTCCCGCTGCTCGGCTTCGTCATCAACGGCTTGCTCTCGCTGGTTCCGGCAACGGTGCTCGGCCCCAGCGATCCCGACATGGCGCACGGCCCGGATGGCGCGCACGACGAAGCGGGGCATGTGGTCCAGACGCATGCCGCCGACAGCGCTGATGCGCACGGCGCCCACGGCGACGACCATCATCCGGTGGTGCGGCACCGCTTCGCCGGGCTGGCGACATTCGTCGGGCCGGCAGTGCTCGCGCTCTCCTTCGCCCTCGCGGTCGCGATCTTCATCGCGATGCACGCGTTAGGCGAGATGCGCGAGCCGTTCGTGCAGACCTACTTCGCCTGGATCCCGGCCGGCAACCTGCACATCAACGCCGCCTTCCAGCTCGACCAGCTGTCGATGATCATGATCCTGATCATCACCGGCGTCGGCACGCTGATTCATATCTTCAGCGTCGGCTACATGCAGGACGACCCCGGGTATCCGCGCTTCTTTGCCTACCTGAACCTCTTCGTCGCCTTCATGCTGGTGCTCGTGCTCGGCGCGAGCTACCCGGTGCTGTTCATCGGCTGGGAGGGAGTCGGGCTCTGCTCGTACCTGCTCATCGGCTTCTGGTTCTCCGACAAGGCGAATGCCGACGCGGGGAAGAAGGCGTTCATCGTCAACCGCATCGGCGACTTCGGGCTGCTGATGGCGATGTTCCTGCTGTTCGCCAACCTCGGCACCCTCGACTTCGTCGCGGTGAACGCCGGCGCGGCAAAGCTGGCGTTCGGCGGAGCGCTCGTCACGACGATCTGCTTGTTCATGTTCCTCGGCTGCGCCGGCAAGAGCGCGCAGATCCCGTTGTACATCTGGCTGCCTGACGCGATGGCGGGTCCGACCCCGGTATCGGCGCTCATCCACGCGGCGACGATGGTCACGGCCGGCGTGTATCTCATCGCTCGCAGCTCGACGCTGTTCTCGATGGCGCCGGCAGCGAGCCTGACGGTCGCGGTGGTCGGGGCGGTGACGGCGATCTTCGCGGCAACGATCGGCCTGAAGCAGTGGGACATCAAGAAGGTCCTCGCCTATTCGACCGTCTCGCAGCTCGGCTACATGTTCGTCGGCGTCGGCGTCGGCGCGTACACGGCTGGCGTCTTCCACCTCGTGACGCACGCGTTCTTCAAGGCGCTGCTGTTCCTCGGCTCCGGCTCGGTGATCTTCGCGATGCACGCGGCATATCATCACACCGGGAATCACGCCGACGACGCGCAGGACATGCGGAACATGGGCGGCCTCAAGGCCTTCCTGCCATGGACCTGGGTGATGATGTGGATCGCGACGCTGGCGATCTCCGGCATCCCGCCGTTCTCGGGCTTCTTCTCGAAGGACGAGATCCTCGGTTCGGTCTTCCTCCGCGCCCACGACTCGACGCTGGCCGATGCCCATTGGCTCGGTATTCCCGGCGCCGCGGTGCTCTACGCCGTCTACGCGTTAGGCCTTGCGGCGGCGCTGCTGACGGCGATTTACATGACGCGGATGATGCTCTACACCTTCCACGGGCCGAATCGGACCGGTGAGGAAGAGCGGAAGCACCTCGTCGAAGCGCCGTGGAGCATGACTGCGCCGCTGGTGATCCTCGGCGTACTGAGCGCGATCGGCGGCTGGCTCAACCTGCCGCACATGTTCGCCTTCGCCGGGAGCGAGGGGGCGCTCGACCACTGGCTCGAGCCGGTCGTCGGCGACAGCCAGCTTCGCGTGACGTTAGGCAGGGTGCCCGAGTCGGCGGGCAACACCGAGGTGCTGCTCATCGGCGCGGCGGTTGCGATCGCGATCATCGGGATCCTGATCGCGGTCGTCCGGCTCAAGCCGGCCCGTCTCGTCCCGAAGGCCCAGTCGCCCGAGGAGCACGGCTTCGAGCGCGTGCTGCTGGACAAGTACTACGTGGACGAGGCCTACGACCGGGCGATCGTCGAGCCGACGGTCGGCATCTCGCGCGGCGTGCTCTGGAAGGGAATCGACCAGGGACTGATCGACGGCGTCCTCGTCAATGGCTCGGCGAAGCTGGCGCGAGCGATCGGCGGCGTGGGGTCGTGGCTCCAGTCGGGACAGGTCGGGACGTACGCGTGGATCTTCGCCGTGGGTGTGCTCGCGGTTCTCGGCGCCTTCACCATTCGCTAATTCGATGCGCGAGCTACTTGATTCGGTTCACTACGACAGCTGGATCCTCCTCGCCCTGCTCGCGATCCCGACGGTCGCGGCGCTCGGCATCTGGGTGCACGGCGCGATGCTCGGCGACGATGGGGACGCGCGCGCCCGCGGCGGCTCGGCGGCCCGGCAGATCGCCCTCTGGGCGTTCCTGATCGAGTTCGTCGTGTCGCTCGGCCTGTGGTGGTCGTTCGACATCGGCACCGCGGCGATGCAGGCGACCTTCGACCGCAGCTGGATCCCGTCGTGGGGCGTCAGGTTCGCGTTAGGCATCGACGGCATCTCGCTGATGATGGTGCTGCTGACCACCTTCCTGATGCCGCTGGCCGTGCTCGGGAGCTGGACCAGCATCAAGGTCAAGCGCCACAGCTACTACGCGTTGATGCTGCTGATGACGACGGGGATGCTCGGCGTCTTCGTTGCCCGCGACCTGTTCCTCTTCTACGTGATGTGGGAGATGATGCTCGTCCCGATGTACTTCATCATCGGGATCTGGGGCGGGGAGCGGCGGATCTACGCCAGCCTCAAGTTCTTCATCTACACGATGGTCGGCTCGCTGCTGATGCTCGTGGCGATCATCTGGCTCGGCATCCACGCCGGTCCGCCGGGAACGCCCGACTTCTCTTACGAGACCATCCGGGCGATGGCCTCGAGCGGGGTGATGAGCCGCGGGACGCTGCTGTTCGGCGCGGTCGTGCCGGCGACGATGTTCATGTTCCTCGCCTTTGCGCTCGCGTTCGCGATCAAGGTGCCGATCTTTCCGTTCCACACCTGGCTCCCGGACGCGCACGTCGAGGCGCCGACCGCCGGCTCGGTCGTGCTTGCCGGCATCATGCTGAAGATGGGGACGTACGGCTTCCTGCGCTTCTGCCTGCCGCTCTTCCCGGACGCCGCGATGTACCCGGCGGTCCGCAATACCTTCCTCGCGTTAGGCGTCGTCGGCGTGCTGTACGGGGCGCTGGTCGCGATGGTCCAGCCCGACTTCAAGAAGCTCGTCGCCTACTCGTCGGTGAGCCACCTCGGCTTCGTCATGCTCGGCATCTTCGCCGCGACGACGCAGAGCATCCAGGGCGCGCTGATGATCATGATCAACCACGGTGTGTCGACGGGCGCGCTGTTCCTCCTGATCGGCATGATCTACGAACGGCGCCACACCCGCGAGCTCGCGGCGTATGGCGGCATCGCGCGGGTGGTCCCGCTGTTCGCCGCGATGCTCACCTTCGTCTCGATGAGCTCCATCGGGTTGCCGGGGACCAACGGCTTCGTCGGTGAATTCCTCGTGCTCATCGGGTCCTTCCAGACGACGCCCTATCTGGCGATGTTCGCCACGTTAGGCGTCATCCTCGCGGCGGCATACCTGCTCTGGGCGATCCAGCGCATCCTGTTCAACCCGCTCGACCGCGCGGAGAACGAGCATATTCCCGACCTCAATGGGCGCGAGCTGGCGACGATGATTCCGCTCGTCGCGGTGATTCTCTGGCTCGGCATCTACCCGGCGCCTGTGCTGCGCCGGATGGAAGCGTCGGCGCAACAGCTCGTCTCGCAGGTGAGCGCCAACGGCGCCGCCAGGGTCGCGCAGTACGGCGCGCGAGGGCAGGGACGATGAACGGCATGCCGCTCGACCTGTCGATCCCGTCGCAGCTCAGCTTCGCGCTGCTGCCCGACCTCATCCTGATGGGCGGAGCGATGCTCCTCCTCGTCTGGGCCGCGTGGCGCCCCGAGTCGATCCGCCACCAACGCTCGGTCGGCGTCGCGTCGATCGTCCTGCTCCTGATCACCGCCGCCGCGATCGGCTGGTTCATGTGGCGCGGCGTCACCGCGCAGGCGGGCCCGATTGCCGTCGACCGCTTCCGCTGGATCGCCGATCTGGTGATGATCGTCGGGACCATCGGCACGATCATGCTCTCGATGGACTACAACGAGCGAGAGCTGATGATGGCGCCGGAGGCACACGTCCTCATCCTGCTCGCGACGTCGGGGATGATGCTGCTCGCCGGCGCACGTGATCTGATGGTCGTCTTCCTCGGGATCGAGACGATGTCCGTCGCGGTGTACGTGCTCGCCGGGATGAACCGGCGGAGCCCGCGGGCAGCCGAAGGTGCGTTGAAGTACTTCCTCCTCGGTGCATTCTCGACGGCGTTCCTGCTCTACGGGATGGCGCTCATCTATGGTGGCACCGGGGCGACCGACATCGGACTGATTGGCGACCGCATCCTGCAGTACGGCCTGAACGCCAGTCCGCTGCTGCTGATCGGTATCGCGCTGATGCTCGTCGGCTTTGGATTCAAGGTCGCGGCCGCGCCCTTCCACATGTGGGCGCCGGACGTCTACGACGGCGCGCCGACGCCGATCACGGCCTACATGGCCGCGTCGGTGAAGGCTGCCGCCTTCACGGCGTTTCTCCGCGTCTGGTACGAGGCATTCTCGCCGGTGTTCGGCCACTGGCACAACTCGTTCTGGTGGCTCGCCGCGCTGACGATGGTGGTCGGCAACCTGATCGCCCTGCGGCAGCGGAACATCAAGCGGATGCTCGCCTACTCGAGCATCGCCCACGCCGGTTACCTGCTCGTCGCGCTCACGACGAACACGCCGGCCGGCGCCCAAGCGTTTCTCTTCTACGTCTTCATCTACACCATCGCGACCTTCGGCGCATTCGGCGTCGTCGTTGCGTTAGGCGAGCCGGGCGAGCGCTCGCTGGCCATCGACGACTACGCCGGACTGTGGACCGTTCGTCCCTGGATGTCGGTGGCGATGGCGATCTTCATGCTCGCGCTCCTCGGCTTCCCGGTGTTCGGCGGCGCCGGGTTCTTCGCCAAGTGGTACATCATCAAGGCCGCGATGCAGGCGCCGAGTCCGCAGACGAAGCTCGCGGTCGTTCTCGTACTGACCAGCGTTGTCTCGGCGGGCTACTACCTGTACGTCGTGATGGTGATGTTCATGCGCCCGCGAGCGGCGACGGCAACGACCTCGCCGCGCGCTGGGGGGCTGACGCGCTTCGTGGTCGCCGCGGCCGCGATCCTGCTGATCGGCATCGGGCTCTTCCCCGAGCAGTTCGTTCGTGCGACGCGGGGGAGTGAGCCGGTCACCGTCTATCGCGCCGGGATACCGGGCAGCGAAGGTTCGCCTCCAGGCAGCGCGGTGCCTTTGCCTCCATCGGCGCGCCGATGACCGCGCGGGGCCGCTGAGGCGGCCCCGCGACGTTTCACGGCGCTGCCTAACGCTCTTCTTCACAACCGCACGCCTCCGCTCGACAATGACCGTCTCGGCAGGGATCTTCCGGCAGTACGACATCCGCGGCATCGTCGGCGACGACCTCACGTCGGAAGCGGCGTATGCGGTCGGCGCCGCCTACGCAACGTGGATGCGCCGTCGCGGCACCAGCGGCGCCGTCGTGGTCGGCCGCGACAACCGGCCGAGTGGCACCCTCCTCCGCGACAACCTCGTCCGCGGCCTCAACGAGCACGGGCTTGCGGTGCTCGACATTGGCGTGGTCCCGACCCCGGTCATGTATTGGGCGCTCCATCACCTGGCGGTCGTCGGCGGGATCCAGATCACCGGGTCGCACAATCCGTCCGAGTACAACGGGTTCAAGCTCTGCGTCGGCACGCAGTCCATGCACGGCGCGCAGCTGCAGGAGCTGTACGCGATCCAGCAGCGCGGCATGACGCCGGCCCTCAAGGCGACGACCCGCGAGCAGCCGGGGATCATCGACCGCTATGTCGCCGACATCGTTGCACGGGTCGGCCGGATCTCGCGCCCGATGAAGGTCGTCGTCGACTGCGGCAACGGGGCTGGTGCACTGGTTGCGAAGCAGCTGTTCGCCGGACTCGGCGTCGAGATGGTCCCGCTTTTCTGCGAGAGCGATGGGACCTTTCCCAATCATCACCCTGACCCGACGGTGGAGAAGAATCTCGTCGACCTGATCGTCGCGGTGAAGCAGCATCGCGCCGAGATCGGGATCGCCTTTGACGGCGACGCCGACCGCATCGGGGTGATCGACGACAACGGCCAGATCGTCTGGGGTGATCACGTGCTCATCCTCTACGCGCGCGACGTGCTCGAGCGAACGGGGAAGGGACAGGCGATCATCTTCGACGTGAAGTGTTCGCAGGCTCTCCCCGACGAGATCGAGAAGGCGGGCGGCGTCCCGGTGATGTGGAAGACCGGGCACTCGCTGATCAAGGACAAGATGCGCGAGCTCAACGCGCCGATCGCCGGCGAGATGTCAGGGCACATGTTCTTTGCAGAGAGCTTCTACGGCCACGACGACGCGATGTACGGCGCCGCGCGGCTGCTTTCGATCATCGACCGTTCGGGGAAATCCGTCAGCGCACTGCTTGGCGACGTTCCGCATTTCGTCTCGACTCCGGAGCTCCGTGTCGACGTGCCGGAGTCGGAGAAATTCGCGATCGTCGCGCGCGCGGTGACGCATTTCAGCAAGACCCGCGAGGTCGTCGGCGTCGATGGTGCACGAGTCCTGTTCGGCGATGGCTGGGGGTTGATCCGAGCGTCCAACACGCAGCCGATCCTCGTGACCCGCTTCGAGGCACGCACGCCCGAACGGCTGCGGGAGATCCGCGACGAGATGGAAGGGTGGATCCGCTCGCAGGGCATCACGGTCTGAGTCGATGACGTCCCGCCGCCGGCTGGTCATCAGCGTCGCGGCGATCGCGATTCTCCTCCTCCTCGGACGCGCCATCGCGGCGGTCGCGCTCGATTACGACTGGTATGCCGCGTTAGGCGCGTCGGCGGTCTGGCGGGCTCGCGCCATATCGATCGTCCTCACCGCGTCGGTCACTGCTGCGTTAGGCACGCTCTTCGCCTTCGCCAATCTCCTCGCCGTCCGCGGATCGGTGGTGTCGCTGGTGCTGCCGAGGCGGGTGGCGAACCTCGAGATCGGCGAGGAGGTGCCGCGACGCTACCTCCTCGCTGGGACGGTCTTCGCGTCGCTCCTCATCGGCGCCGCGTTGACCGAGATCGGGGAGTGGCAACCCGTCGCCCGGTTCATCTATGGGGACGCGTTCGGCGAGAGCGACCCGTACTTCAATCGCGACCTCGGTTTCTTCGCCAACTGGCTGCCGGTCGAGCGCTCCCTGTATTTCTGGGCGCTGCTCGCGACCCTCCTCGTCGCCGCCGTCGTCATCTTCCTTTACGCGCTGACGCCCAGTCTCCGCTGGGAGCGCGGCACCCTCCGCGTCTCGCAGTACGTCCGGCGCCACCTGACGATGCTGGCGACCACGCTGCTCATCCTCCTCGCCTGGAGCTACCGGCTCGACGCCTTCAGCCTCCTCGGCAACGGCAGCGGCGCGTTAGGCGAGTTCTCGTACGTCGACCATCGAGTGCTCGTTCCGGCGAACGTGCTCCTGTCGATCGTGACGCTCGCCGGATCGCTTGCGCTCCTCTGGACGGGGTGGGCCGGTCAGCTCCGTGCGGCGTTCGCCACCGTCAGCGCGCTGCTCCTCCTCTCGCTCGGCCTGCACGAGCTGGCGCCGGCCATCGCCCGCCGTTTCGCCGGCGAGCAGGATCCGGTCGTTCGCGAGCGCCCGTACCTCGCGACGCGCGCGGCGTACACGCGCCGCGCCTTCGCCCTCGAGCAGCTCGTCTCGCCCGCCGACACCGGCCTTGCCCGGACCGTCGCGCACGTCGCACCGAGCTGGGACGACGCCGCGCTGCTGCGGGCGGCCGCGCGGGCCCGCGGTGGCGAAGCCGCGCCGACGGTAGGCGCTCGCGTACTTCCCTCCGGCGAGCTCGCAGGACTCGTCGTCGTCCGCGGCACCGCGGCCGACGGAAGCGATTGGGGGGCGCAGTATTTCTCGCTGTCACGCGCCGACGAACGCGGTGCACCGGTGATGATCGACGTGCGGGGCGCTCCAACGAACGAGTGGCTCAGCCTCGCGCCGGTCGTCGTGGTCGATTCCGGCGACGGCTACGCGCTGCTTCCCGACAGCGCGCACCGGCTCGCCGGGATTCCGCTCGGAGACGGCGTGGGCCGCCTCGTTCCCGCCTGGGCCCTCCAGAACTTCCGCATCGTCAGCGAAGACCTGCCGCATCCATCACCTCGACTGATCGTGCATCGCTCGGCGCGGCGGATCGTCGAGGCGGTCGCCCCGCTCTTCGATCAGGGCTCCCAGGTCACCCCGGCGATCGACGGGGACACGCTGCTCTGGATGATCGATCTCTATGCGACAGCCCCGGATTACCCGCTGAGCGCCCACGTCACGCTCGACGGCGACGAGCAGGCGTACCTCCGCCATGCGGCGACGGCTATCGTCAACAGCGCGACAGGCAGCGTGCGGCTCGTGGCCGACTCGATCGCGCTCGAGAGCGATCCGCTCACGCGCGGGTGGCGGCGCCGCTTCCCGGGGCTGTTCGTCAGCGCGGCGCAGCTTGGGTCGGCGATCGCCGAGCAGATCCCGCCGCCGCTGCGCAGCGGACGTGCGCAACGCGACGCCTTTGCCATGGCGGGAACAGTCACCGAAGGAATGGCCGAGCGACGTGTACCGCCGACCGATGGCGCCGACAGCGGATTCGCCGCTCCATCACAAGCGCGCTTCGCAACGGCAGCGAACGTCGTCGCGCTCTCGCTCCCGGTCCTTCGCGGTGAGGATCGCCTCGACGGCGTCGTCGTCGTTCGCGGCGGCGCCGCGCAGAGCTCGAACTGGGTGCCCGATACCACCGGCATCCGCTGGGCGAGCTCGATCGATCGGCTGCGTGGCGCGGACAGCACGAGCGCCACCCAGGCGCGTGACGCGCGAATTGCGCACGGTCCGGTACGCGCGATTCCCGGCGCTGACGGGCTGACGCTGACGCAATCGGCGTATCTCGTCCGCGCGCAGAATCCGCCGTCGCTGCTTGGCGTCGCGGCGCTCCACGCGGACTCGCTGCGCGCGGCGAAGACGCTCCTCGCTGCATACGGGGAGCTGCCGGACGCAATCGCGCCGCGAACGGCGCCGGTCGATCTGCGCATCGCGGCGGCCGCGCTCTACGACAGCCTTCGTGCCGATCAGCGGCGCGGTGACTGGCACGCATACGGAGACCATTGGGACGCGCTGGGCCGCCTGCTTGGCAGAGCGCCGCGCTGAGCGATCGCCTTGAATCCCCTCCGGGCACCGGATAGCTTGCGCGCTCCAACCCATGGCTGAACAGCAACCACGTCACACCGCGGTCATCGCCCTCGGCGGCAACGCCCTGTCCCCGGCGAAGCACTCGACCATCCACGATCAATTCAGGCATACACGCGATGCACTCGCGCCAATCGTCGACCTCGCACTCGACGGCTGGAACGTCTGTCTGGTGCATGGGAATGGGCCGCAGGTCGGCGATGAGCTGCTGCGCAATGAGATGGCGCGTCGCGAGGTGAGTCCTCTCCCGCTTGGGGTGCTCGTCGCCGCGACCGCGGGATGGATGGGTTACATGGTCCAGCAGTCGCTCGAGAATCTGCTGCGCCGCAACGGCAGCCGGCGCGACGTCGCGACCATCATCACGCAGATTCACGTCGCGCCTGACGATCCCGCGCTGCAGGATCCCCAGAAGTTCATCGGCCACGAGATTCCGCCCGAGCGCGTCGCCGAGCTGGAAGCTGAGGGCAACGTGATCAAGGCCGACGGCCGCAAGCGGATGCGTCGCGTCGTTGGCAGCCCGGTCCCTCTTCAGGTGCACGAGCTCGAGACGATCCGGCATCTCGTCGACCGCGGCACGATCGTCGTCGCCTGTGGCGGGGGCGGCGCACCGATTTATTACGACAACAAGAAACAGGGTTGGGAAGGCGTCGACGCGGTCATCGACAAGGACCTCGCTTCGGCGGTTCTGGCGCGCGATCTGAATGCGGAACTGCTGGTGATTCTCACCGACGTCGACGCGATCTACGTCGACTGGGGGACGCCGCAGCAACGCGCGCTGCGCACGTTGACGGTCGTCGAAGCAGAGGAGATGGACGCGGAGAAAGCGTTTGGCGAAGGCAGCATGGCGCCGAAGGTTCGCGCCGCGATAGACTTCGTGCGGCGCACAGGTGGCCGCGCGGTGATTACCGAGCTCAGTCGCGGTCGCGAAGCAGTACGCGGCGAAGCCGGAACGACTATTACAGCGGAGAACGCGTGAACATTCACGAATATCAGGCGAAGGAAATCTTCCGCGCCGAGGGAATCCCGATTCCCCCCGGAGAGATTGCCACGACGCCGGCGGAAGCGGAAGCGATCGCGAAGAAGCTTGGCGGCACCGTCGTGGTGAAGGCCCAGGTGCACGCCGGCGGCCGCGGCAAGGCGGGCGGCGTCAAGCTGGCAAAGACTCCCGC
>JAICUE010000126.1 GCA_025936015.1 Gemmatimonadaceae bacterium | reverse complement strand
CGGCCAGTGCGAGCGCCGCGACGTTCCATGCGTTCGTGATCAAGACGTGGTGTCCTTGCAGATGCCGTCGTTCCAACCCGGGTTCTGGACGAGGAGCGGATTGAGCTCGCACGCGTGCATCGGGATCGGATAGAGGAGCCACTTGTCGCCGATCGGAATCGCGTTGTTCTTCTCGACGCTGCTCGTGAACGGCTTGGCGTTCCACTTCTTGATTGAATCATCAGGCATGTACTGCTCGATGCGCGCCTTCGCCCACGGCCAGTCGCGGCGATTATCGAACACGCCGCTGAACTCGACCGCGAACTCGTAGCGGCGCTCGAGGAACACGCTGTCCTTGAATGCGGCCTGGTCGAGCCCCGGCGTCAGCGGCGGGATCCCGGCGCGCGTGCGCACCGAGTCGATCGCCGCGTAGGCTTCCGGGGTCGGTCCGGCCGTCGCGTCGATCGCTTCGGCGAGGCCGAGCAGGACGTCGGCGTAGCGGAGCACCGTGTAGTCCGGCTCCTCGGCGCCAGCGTCCGGTGCACCGAGGTCGAGGAACTTCCGCGGCGCGGGGCCGGTCGAACCGTACGCGCTCGTCTTTTCGATTCCGGGCGTCCACGACCAGGTGATCGTCTTGCCCGCGTTCGTGAACGTGGTGAGCCAGGTGCCTGCCTTACGCTTGTCGAGCGGATTGTACGAGTCGTAGAACGGGCGCTCGGCTTGGAACTGATTCTGCGAGCCCGGGGGGAAGATGTCAGGGCTCGGCTTCGGAGAGTCCCACTGGCTCAGGTAGCCGCCGGCGCCGGGGGCGCGGATGTTCTGGATCGACCAGATGATCTCGGCGCTCTTCTCATTGGTGCCGTCGAAGAGGCTTCCATAATTCGGATCGAGTTTGTAGCCCATCGTGGTGACGATGGTGAACACCGAATCCGCCTTCTGGTAATCGGTCGCGCCGCCGGCGCCGGTGGCCGCGGCCTGCAGGTACGCCTTGCCTAACAGCGTGAGTGCGGCGCCCTTCGTCGCCCGACCAAAGTCGCTGGAGGGCCAGCTCACCGGCAGGACCGCTGCCGCTTCGTTGAGGTCCTTCTCGATCTGCGCCCATGTCTCGGTCGCCGACGAGCGTGGCAGCGTTGCGCCGCTGATGCTCGTGGTCTCGTTCAGCTTGAGCGGTACCCCGCCCCACAAGCCGGCGAGGAAATAGTAGTGCATCGCCCGCAGGAACTTCGCTTCGCCGATGAGCTCTGCCTTGCGCGTCGAGTCCATCGGCACGTTCGGAACGCGATCGATCACGCTGTTCGCGCGATTGATCCCGGCGTACGCCGCTTCCCAGACGGTGGCGAGGTACGAGTGCGACGAGTTGAACTGGTCGTTGAAGTTGCCGATCAGGCTTCGCTCGTTCGCCGCGCTCAACCGGCTCGTCAGCACCTCGGTCGGGTAGTTGATGAGCATGAAGAGGTTGCGCCCGAGATAGTCCGAATTGCTCAACGGCGAACGCAGGTCGACGAAGGTCGCGTACGCGGCGTTCACCGCCGTGATCGCGTCGCCGCCGTTCTGGTAGAAGTTCGATGGCGAGACGAAGTCCGATGGGACCTCGGTGAGAAAGTCGTTGTTGCACGCGGCGGCCGTCACGGCGGCGCCAAGGAGCGCAACAGTCAGAAGTCGCTTGTTCATACCATCCTCGTGTCGAGGTGCAATTGCCCGGCGGGGTTCGCCACTCAGCGGTCCGCTCGGCGCGTTGCGCTCAGTAAGTGAAGTTCACGCCGAAAGTCACGCCGCGTGACAACGGATATGCACCGATGTCGATGCCGCGGTTCACGTTGCCGACCGACTGGCTGCTGACGTCCGGGTCGTAGCCGGTGTAGTTGGTGATCGTGAACAGGTTCGTCCCGGTCACGTAAACGCGTGCGCCGCTTACGCTGTAGCGCGAGAGCAGGTACTCGGGAAGGCCATACGACAGCGACAGCGTCCGCAGCCGGACGTAGGTGCCGTCCTCGAGCAGGTTGCTGGTGATGTTGTTCGGGCCGACCTGGTTCGGATTCTCCCCGATGCGCGGATACTTCGCGTTGGTGTGCGTCGGTGTCCAGCTGTTGAAGTACCGCTCACGCGAAATGTTCACGCGCGGCGAGCTCTCGGTCCGGATGCGGTTGACGTTCAGCACCTTGTTGCCGAACGCGCCCTGGAGGAGCCCCGTCAATTCGAAACCCATGAACGAGAATGTATTCGTCAGGCCGGCGGTGAACTTCGGCGTCGGATCGCCGATGATCGTCCGGTCGTCGAGGGTGATCAGGCCGTCGGGGTGACCGTCAGGCCCGCTGACGTCGGCGATCAGCATGTCGCCAGGCTGGAATGGGTCGCCGTTGAAGTTCGTGTAGTTGATCTTCGCCGCGGCGGCCGAATCCGGAATGACGCCCAGGCTCTTGAAGCCGTAGAACACGCCTAACGGCTGGCCGACCTGGATCAGGGTGCCCGGCAGGTTGTAGTCGGTGGTCAGCAGGTCGGCGAAGATCCGATCCTGTCCGCCGAGGCTGACGACCTTGTTGCGGTTCTTGGCGAAGTTCAGGTTGGCGTGCCAGTCGAAGCCGCCCTTCTTCGCCGCGCTGATCAGCCGCGCATCGAGCCCGACTTCCGCGCCAGCGTTGTCGACGACGCCGCGGTTCGCGAGCGCGGTCTCGAACCCCGTCTCGTACGGCAGCTCGACCTCGAGCAGCAGATCGGTCGTCCGCTTCTTGTAGTAGTCGGCCGTCAGCGACACGTGATCGAACAGCGTGACGTCGAGGCCGCCGTCCGTCTCGCGCGTCGTCTCCCACTTGAGGTCGGGGTTGCCGACCGCCGCGGGGAAGAACCCGTTGATCTGGATACCGCCGAAGCTGTATGCCTGGTCGTTCAGGCGCGCCAGCGACTGATACGGATGAATTCCCGGGTTGCCGACGAGACCGTACGAGACGCGGAGCTTCAGGTCCGTCAGCGCGGACAGCATCGACGACTCACGGAACCACGGCTCTGACGACGCGCGCCAGGCGAGTGCCGCCGAGGGGAACTTGCCCCATTTGTGATTCGCCGCGAACCGCGACGAGCCGTCCGTTCGATATGTCACCGTCGCGAGGTACCGGTCGAGCAACGAGTAGTTCACGCGGGCGAGCCACGACTCGAGCGCCTGCTGCGACTGGCCCGACGAGGGGATCCCGATGACCGCGCCAGACCCGATGTCGTTGTAGCCGGTGATGTCGCTCGCGAAGTTCGACGCGCTCATCCCCGAGTTGGTGTTGCTGGTGTGCTGGCGGGTGTATCCGCCGACGATGTTGACGTCGCTGTTCTCGAAGTAGGTGTGCTGCCAGGTCAGGGTGTTCTCGTTCAGCCACGACGTCATCGACCGATCGGCGCGGATCGCTTCGCCGTTAGGCGCCTGCTGCCCACGGAGCGTCGTCCGCGGGTAGAAGGTGTAGCGCCAGCGGTCGGCGATGTCCGCGCCGATGCTGCTGCGGAAGCGCAGTCCGGGAATGATCTGGTATTCGCCGAACACGTTGCCGAGGACGCGCGTGTCGCTCAGGCTGTCGCGAACCTCGCGGGCGAGCGAGACGGGGTTCGGCGTCGTCGGCGCGTCGAGCAGCGTGTTGTACGCGTTGAGGTCGGTCCCGATGTAGGAGTACGTCCCGTCTTCGCGGTACACCGGGAGGATCGGCACATACTGGATAGCGGCACTCACCGCGCCAGCGTTCGCGTTCTGCTGTCCCGCTGTCGGCACCGACCGCGATCGCGCACGCGCGGCCGAGAGGTTCGCGCCGAGCTGGAAGCGATCGCCGATCGCCTGGTTCAGGTTCACCCGGCCGGAATAGCGGTTCAGTCCGGAGTTCAACACGATGCCGTCCTGGCTGAACACGCCACCGGATACCGCGTACTGCGTCGGTGACGCATTCGTCGTCGCGCCGCGCACGGAGAGCTGGATGTTGTCGACCTTCGCCGTGTGGTAGATCTCGTCCTGCCAATCGGTATTGATCCCCGATGCGAGAATCGCGTTGTACACGCTGTCGGGAAATGGCGTGTACTTCGCGCTCGAGTTCTGCCCATAGGTGTTGGCGTAGTCCATGTACTCCTGCGCGTTCAGCATCTCGTACTTCTTCGCCAGCGACGAGTAGCCGGAGTAGTAGTCGACGCCGAACTTCGGCTTGCTCCCTTCGCCCTGCTTCGTCGTGATGATCACGACCCCGTTCGCGCCGCGCGCACCGTAGATCGCCGTCGCCGATGCATCCTTCAGGATGCTGATCGACGCGATGTCACTCGGGTTCAGCGTGACGAGCGGGTTCGGTGGCGTCGTCCGGTCGCGGCCACCGGTGCCGGCGACTTCGGTGTCGATGTCGTTCTCGATCGGGAACCCGTCGATCACGTACAGCGGCTCCGAGCTCCCTGTAATCGACGACGTACCACGAATCCGAATCGACAGCGCGCCACCCGGCTCACTCGAGGCGGTCGTCACCTGGACACCGGGCGACGTTCCCTGCAATACCTGGTCGATCGTGCCAACCGGCGCCTTCTCGAGCGCCTCGGTCGTCACCACTGATACGGACCCGGCGATGTCGCGCTGCTTCTGCGTTCCATATCCAACGCTGACGACCTCGCCTAACACGGTCGCCTGCGCACGGATGAGGAAGTCAGCGACGGTCGTCTCGCCCGGCTTCACGACGACGACGCGAGTCACTGGCGCGTAGCCGATCCGCTGGACGCGCACGGTCTGGTCGCCGGCCGGCACGTTGGCGATCAGGTATCGCCCGTCCATCCCGGTCATCGCCTGCAGCGACGTACCGACGATGGCGACGCGTGCATACGGCGCGGGCTGCTGGCTCGTGCTGTCAGTCACGACGCCGGACACGACGCCGACGCCCTGCGCCGAGAGCGCGAGCGGGAACACGAGCACGAGCATGAACAAACTGAGGCGGTTGTACCACCGCATGGTGGCTCTCCAGATCGAGAGGGTGAATTGCGGCCCCGGACGGCCGCGTGATTCGTGCAACTGAGTGCGAAAGCGTTCGATGCGTGCGCCGCATGGCGGTGGCATCCCGTCGGCTGGTGAGCCCCGCGCGGGGCTCGTTCGGTGTGGCGTCATCGTGGCGGGCTCCAATCGCCTAACGCTTCGGCGATGGTGTAGCGCGCCGCGTCGGCATCGGTGAGGGTGCGTCGGGTCGGGCTCGCGATCGCGCCCGGTCCGCTGCTGCGGTACTCGAACAGTCGTGCGGTCGCCGGCTCGTACCAGATGCGCGTCCCCGTCGAGTCGATGCTCGACATGTGGTCCCAGCCCTTCGCGCTGATGTGGTCGTCCATCCAGCAGTCGACGAACGCGACGCTGGGCACAGCGCGCGGATCGGCAAAGGGATGCCAGGGCCGGCCGAGCACCACCGAGCCGGCTGCCATCGACGGCCTCTCCTTCTTCAGCCGGCTGCGAACGAAGAGGAAGCCCAACGCTTCGCTCGAGTCGGTACTTGCCGCCGTGACGTAACCGTTGTTCGTCGCGCTCCCCCGATCGCGCGAGACGATGTCGCAGTCCTCGAACACCGCCCGCCCCGCGCCGAAGATGAAGTCGACGTTCCCGCTCACCACACAGTGGTGGAAGTAGCTGCGTCCCGAGTTCGGAAAGAGCGTGTCCTGGTTGCCGAGGATGCGGACGTTCTCGAAGGACGCGCGATCGCTGCCGAGGTCGAGCATCAGCGCGACCCCTTGCGTGCCATGGAGGAACTTCGTCGGGTCGTCGTTCTTCTTCGCCGCGTTGGCCATGTAGTCCCACGCATTCTCGACCGTCAGGCTCTCGGCGCGGAAGTCGGGCGCGATGACGCGCAGGGTGTAGCTTCCGCGCGTGCCGTACGTCGAGCCGCCTGGTGCCGGGGTCTCGGCCGCCGCGTCGAAGGTGAGGATGGTGCTGTCCGCGTTCTCCCCGCGAAGGGTGACCCGCGGCCGGTCGATGGTCAGCTTCTCGTGGTAGCGCCCCTTCCGCAGCAGGATCGTCGTCCGCGCGCCGCCGTTAGGCGGGAGCGCCGCCAGCGCCTCCCCAAGCGTCCGGTAGCGCGGCACGCCACTGGTCGAGCCGATGTCGACAGCCTGCGGATCGACGATCGCCGCATACTGCGACTCGGCACCCATCTGCGTACCAGTGATCGTCCCCACCTGCTCGGCGCTCGCCGGCATCGGCGGGAATCGCCCTTCGCAGCTCGGGGCCGACCCTGCGCCCGGATCGCGCGTCGGCACGTGCGCGACGCGTACGTCCTCGCCCGCGATCTCGACGTTCATCGGGCCCGGACCGACTCGGACGTCGCTGTGCGACGCCGCGACCTTGATCTTCGCCGCCGAGTCGAAGGTGACGCCGTCGAAGGTGATGCCTAACCGCCGACTCGCGTCGTAGCCGTCGAGGGTGATCTTCTTTCCGCCGCTGACCGATACGTTGCGCAGCGTGATGTCACGGAACACGGGTACCAGCTTTCCCTCGGTCTTCGCCGACGCCGAGTAGTGTGTGTCCATGTAGACCGGATTCTTCACACCGCGGATGCAGACGTTGCGATACTCCACGTTCTGCACCAGCCCGCCGCGCGCCGCGTTCGACTTGATGCGCAGGCCGTTGTCCGCACCGTCGATCGTCAGGTCCTCGACCAGGACGTTGCGCACGCCGCTGTTGGTTTCGCTACCGATCGACATCCCGTGGCCCGAGTAGAAATGGCTGTGGGAGATCGTGATGTTCGCCGCGGGACCGTTTCCCGCCTTGATCGCGACGTTGTCATCGCCGGTGCTGATCCAGCTCCGGGTGATGGTGACGTTGGTCGAGCTCGCGGGATCGATCGCGTCGGTGTTGCGCGCGTTAGTCGGCGTGTTCACGACGACGCCCCACGCGGTGAAGCCATTGCCGCGATCGAAGACGACGTGGAACATCGCCGAGTTCTTCAGCGTGACATTGTAGAGCGTGAAGTCGTTGCTCCGCGTGACGTGCATCATCCGCGGGACGTTCTGGTGCAGCCTCGTGTTCGCCCGCGCCTGCTCGGCGAGATCCCACCAGGAGACGTCCTGACCAGCGAGCGTTGCCCACCCGCGGCCGTCGATCGTGCCCGGTCCGATCACCGCCGCGCCATTCGCCCGTTCGACCGTTATGAAGGGACGGCACCCCTTCCCGTTCGTGTCGACCTTGCCGCAGGCGCCCGG
Organism: Gemmatimonadaceae bacterium; assembly: GCA_025936015.1. Lineage (GTDB taxonomy): Bacteria > Gemmatimonadota > Gemmatimonadetes > Gemmatimonadales > Gemmatimonadaceae > JABFXC01. The sequence continues at coordinate 127 of JAICUE010000126.1, read as the reverse complement.
CGACACGTCGTAGATCCGCGGGTCGCGCGACGCGAAGAGTGTCGCACCGCGACCGATGACGAGCGCGACACCGGCGCGAAGCGAGAGTGGCCCGGCGAGGAAGGCATCGTTCGCACCCGACGCGGCG
>JAICUE010000170.1 GCA_025936015.1 Gemmatimonadaceae bacterium | reverse complement strand
GGGGCTCGTCCCCAGCTGCGCCGAGGGCGGCGTCCTCGGCGTGCTCCCCGGCCTCGTCGGGACGATCCAGGCGACGGAGACGATCAAGCTGCTGCTCGGAGTCGGCGAGCCGCTCATCGGCCGGCTGCTCACCATCGACACGCTGACGATGCAGTTCCGGACACTCAAGCTGCGGAAGGATCCGACGTGCCCGGCGTGTGGCACGCACGAGATCACCGAGTTGATCGACTACGACCAGTTCTGCGGGGTGGGTAGCGCGCCGGCGGCGAACAAGGACGAGCTGCCCGAGCTCACGCCGACCGAGCTCGCCGCCAAGCTCGCGCGCGGCGACGACTTCGACCTGATCGACGTCCGCGAGCCCCACGAGTGGTCGATCGCCCGCATCCCCGGCGCCCGGCTCATACCGTTAGGCACGGTCGGCGAGGCGATCGCGACGCTCGACCCGGCGCGCGAGATCGTGGTGCATTGCAAGATGGGAGGACGGAGCGCCAAGGCCGTGCGGCAGCTCCAGGCGGCGGGTTTCGCCCGCGTGCTCAACCTCGCCGGCGGAATCACCCGCTGGAGCGACGAAGTGGACCCCAAGGTGCCGAAGTACTGACAGCACCGCGGCAACTGCAACTAGAACTGCAACTGCTAATTACAGGAGCCACGGAGGCACGGAGAACGCATTTTGATGAATGCTTTTGTTCGAAGCCCCCACTGCACCTAGCCGAGCAAAGCAAGGCTGCCACGCGAAGTCTTGCTCCCCCGCATTCCAAATATCCCTCTCGCGCGGGCGGATTGAATTGTTCGGCAGGCGCACTCCTCCGAGCCTCCGTGACTCCTGTTAAATGCAGTTGAAGTTGCCGTTGCATTTGCCGTTGCAGTTGCCGTTTAGGCCTCACTCCCCAGCATCAATGACACACGCAGTCGAAGTTCCCCTCGCCCAGCACGACGCTGCTCACGCCGTTCTCCGCGCCCTCCCACAGCGCTGCAAGCTGTGCGGGGTCGAACAGGAGGCGGCCCCGGTCGCGATCTGCGAACATTGCCTCGGGCCCCTCGAGCCGCTCTATCCGGCCGATCGGCGCCTGCCGACCCGGGCGGAGATCGGGTCGCGTGCACCCTCGCTCTGGCGCTATCGCGAATGGCTCCCCTTCGACTGGAGCGCGCTGCCTGACGGCGCGACGCCGGAGATCCTCTCCCGCGACACGGGATTCACCCCGCTCGTCGAAGCGCCGCGGCTCGCGGCGCTGCTTGGCGTCGCACGAGCCTGGATAAAGAACGATGCGGTCTCGCACCCGACGCTCTCGTTCAAGGACCGTGTCGTGGCGACCGCCATCAACGCCGCGCGCTCGTTCGGCCTCGAGACCATCGGCTGCGCATCGACCGGGAACCTCGCCAACGCGGTTGCGGCGCACGCTGCCCGCGCCGGCATGAAGGCGTGGATCTTCATCCCCGAAGACCTCGAGGAAGGGAAGGTGATCGGCACCCTCGTGTATGGGCCGAATCTCGTGCGTATTCGCGGGCATTATGACGACGTGAATCGCCTCTGCGCGCAGCTCGCCGACCGGTTCGGGTGGGGGATCGTCAACGTCAACTTGCGCGGCTATTACGGCGAAGGCTCGAAGACGATGGCGTTCGAGATCGCCGAGCAGCTGGGGTGGCGGCTGCCTGACGCGGTGGTTGCCCCGATGGCCGGCGGCTCGCTGCTCACCAAGCTGCGGAAGGGGTTCCGTGAGTTCAGCGACGCGGGGCTCGTCGACGGCGACCTTCCGCGGATGTACGGGGCGCAGGCCGAAGGCTGTGCACCGATCGTCCGGCTCTTCGAGAGCGGCGGGACGACGCTCGTCCCCGAGACGCCGCACACCATCGCCCGCTCGATCGCCATCGGAAATCCCGCGGACGGTGCATTCGCCGTGAAGGCGATGCGCGATTCCGGCGGCTCGGCGCAGAAGGTGAGCGACGCGGCACTCGTCGAGGGAATTCGCACGCTCGCGCAGACGGCCGGTATCTTCACCGAGACCGCTGGCGGGGTCACCGTCGCCGCCGCCCTGGCGCTCGCGGCCAATGGCCACCTCAAGCGCGATGACGAAATCGTCCTCTGCATCACCGGCAATGGGCTGAAGACGACCGACGCGGTGCGCGATGCATTGCCGCCGGCCCCCCTCGTCAACGCGAAGGTCCGCGAGGTGGCGGCACTCGTCAACGCCAGCGATTAGCCGTCGCTGACGGGTTCTGTTCGGTTGCCCTCGTAAAGCTGCCGTCAACCGCGTGACTTACCCCCTGAGGGGAGAGTCTGACCTACAGTAAACATCGACGGCGCAGCTACGCCGTGACACTGCGCGCTGACGCGCGGTGCTCACGGATGCGCCGCCCCTTTGCATCATACCCATGACCTTCGCGGTTCGCGGAAACGATATGCCGGCCCGGATTGGTACGCGTGAGCGCGCGGGTGACGTCGTCACTGAGCTCGCCGCCTCGTACGCGGCGCGGATGAATGACTGCGGCTTCGCACACGCGCTGCGCGAGCGGCGGATCAGCCGCGATCAGTGGGTCGCGTTCATCAGCGCACTCTACCCCGCGGTGGTCGGGTTCAATCGCGCGCTGATCCTCAGCATCGCGAAGGTCGACCACGTCCGGAACTCGGTCTTCCTCGGCGCGCTCGCGGAGCAGCTCAAGGAAGAGCAGGCGCACAACCAGCTCTGGCGCGAGAAGCTCAAGCGATTCGGCGTCGATCACGAGAAGCTCTACGCGGATCTCGAGCAGTATCACGCGCGCTTCACCGCCGCGGAGCTCGACGCGATGACCGCGAAGACGCTGGCCGCGGTCACTGACGATCTCTCGCGCGGGAACGAAGGCAACTTCCCCGATGCTGTCTTTCCCGATGCCGTGCTCGCCCTCTGCCATCTGCTCGGGACGAGCGCGACGAACGAGAAGGTCGGTTACTGGGAGCACTTCGCCAGCCAGGCGGGAATCGAGATGGTCATCTGGGGCGTCGTCTCGGCGACGGTGCTGCCCGGAGTGTTAGGCAATCCCGAGCTCGACATCGGGCCGGTGACGACGCAGTGGCTGCGCGAACATGGCCAGATCGCCGGTACCAAGAGCGATGTGCGCACCGACGAGGAAAAGCACCTCGACCTCTCCCGGATCGCGCTCAATCGCAGCGAGCAGGCGAACGCGAACGTTGCGCTCGTCGGCGCGCGCGCCGAGAACGCGATGCGGCTCTTCGCCGCGAGCTTCATCTGCCAGGATCGCGCAGTCGGCCGCTTTCCCCTGAGCCGCTACCGGGAGCGCGCCGCCTGACCGGATGAAACCATTCGACCTGCTGCGCCCTGCCCGCGGGGCTCCGATTCCGACGCCGGTCACGGCGCCGGCCGGTGAGCTCGGCGGATTCTCCCCCGACGCGCTGCTCGCGTTAGGCGCGGACGGGCGCGTCATCCAGGCGAATGCGGCGGCGATCGACCTGTTCGGGAAGCCGCTCGAGAAGCTCAGGGGCGAGACCCTCGAGGCGCTCCTCGATGAGCCGCCGACGGTGACTGGCAGCAATGGCAAGTGGGAGCCGCTCCCGACGACTGGAAAGGCACTCGTCCGCACCTCGGGCCCGACCCGCCGCGCCGACCGTTATGACGCGAAGGTCACGCGCGGGCGCGGCGACGAGCGGATCGTCTCGGTGGTGACGGGGCCGCTCCGGCTCGGCGACGACGACGGCACGGCGTCAGGCACGATCGTCTCGATTCGCGACGTCAGCGAGGAGCGCCGCTCGCTCGAGGAGCTGGCGCGCTCCGAGGCGCGCTATCGCCACCTCTTCGAGGGGGCGAACGACGCGATCATGACCTTCGACTCGATGGGCCGGTTCACGACGGTGAACGACGCCGGTGAAGTGCTGTCGGGCTACGCGCGCGAAGAGCTGATCGGACGCTTTTTCGGGCCGCTCCTCGCGATGGAGGCGCTCCCGCGTGCGATCATCGAGTTCCGCCGCGCGCTCTCCGGGAACGTCGGCCACTTCGAGACCGTGATCGTCCGCAAGGACGGCGAGCGCCGCTACATGACGGTGAACTACGCCTGCCCGCAGCGGAGCCGCGAGGTGCTCTGCGTCATTCGCGATGCGACCGAGGAGAAGCGGCTGCAGCAGCAGCTCATTCAATCGGAGAAGATGGCGGCGATCGGTCAGCTCGTGAGCGGCGTGGCGCACGAGGTGAACAACCCGCTCGCCAGCATCTCGGCGTTCGCTCAGCTGATGATGGCCGATCGTACGCTCAAGCCCGATCAGCGCCATTCGATGGAAGTGATCAGCGGCGAGGCTCGCCGCGCGGCGCGAATCGTTCACAACCTCCTGACCTTCGCCCGGCAGCACAAGGCGGAGAAGACGCTCGCCGACATCAACAAGGTGCTCGACGACACGCTGGAGCTGCGCGGCTACGAGCTGAACGTTCGCGGCATCCGGGTCGAGCGCGAGTTCGAGACGCCGCCCCCCGAAACGATGGTCGACGTCTACCAGCTGCAGCAGGTGGTGCTCAACCTGATCACCAACGCCGAGCAGGCGATGGCATCGGTCGACCGGCCGCACCACCGCCTGACGCTGCGCAGCAAGCTGCAGAGCGACACCGTGCGGATCGAGGTCGAGGACACGGGCCCGGGGATCCCGTCGGAATCGCTCGACGTCATCTTCAACCCGTTCTTCACGACGAAGCCCACCGGACAGGGCACCGGGCTCGGCCTCTCGATATCGTTAGGCATCGTCAGCGAGCATGGGGGCCGCATCTGGGCGGAGCGGGCGACACCTGGGGCGCGCTTCTGCATCGAGCTCCCCCTGATCCAGACCGGGAAGCGGGCGATCGCCGGCGCGATCCCCGCCACAGCGGCGACGAGCCCCTCGCTGCGCGTGCTCGTCGTCGACGACGAGGAGCCGATCCGCATGGCGCTCGAGCGCTTCCTCACGAGCGCGGGGCATCAGGTCGTGACGGTCGCGAGCGGAAGCGAAGCGATCTGGCGCGGTGAGGGCGACGAGGTATTCGACGCGGTCGTTCTCGACATGCGCATGCCTGACGTTTCCGGCCAGCAGATCTTCCAGCGCTGGAGCGCCGACCGCCCTGACCTCGCCGAGCGTGTCGTGTTCCTTACCGGCGACATCGTCAGCGCGGACCTGCAGGCCTTCCTGATCTCGACCGGCCGCCCCTACCTGCCGAAGCCCTTCGAGTTCGACGCGGTCATTCGCGCGTTGCCAGGCCGCCGCGATTGAGGTTGCGGGTGGAGGCATTCAGGCACCACGCGCGGACCACGGGAATAATCGACAGGAGGCACGGAGGACGCGGAGGGTTTGATAAAAGGCGTTACAACAAAGTTCTTGGCCCAAACGCTAGCCAATGTTTTTCCAGCGAGCAGCTTTGCTGAAACGCTGTTGATGAAAACCCTCCGTGTCCTCCGTGCCTCCCGTAAAGAATACCCGCAGTGCAGTTGCGGCTCGCCTCGCCTTCCTCGCCGTCGGCGCCGGTATCGCCTTCGCTACGTGTAGAGCCTAACGGCGAGCCCGCCTTCGGTCCAGCTCGTCGCGAGCGCGAGGCGGCGGCCGACCAGCTGCTGCGCGGCCGTGGTCAGTCGGGCCGCCGGATCCGGTGTCGCAATCGCCGCGGCGCCCACCGCCTCTATCGTCATCACCGATGCGACCGACTCGCCGTCGTGCGCGACCACAGTGAGACTCCCTGGATGCGGGCCCTGGCACGCGAGCCGCGTGACCCCCGCGCTCACGCCATGCGATTGGGCGCGTCGCCAGAACTCATGGTCTTCGTCGAGCACCGTGCAGACCGCGACGCTGGCGAAGATGAGGTATGCATACGCGAACTTGCCGAGCGCGCCGGCGAGGACGCGGACGAGTGCGCGTCGCGCCTTCGCCGCGCGATCGTAGAAGCTGCGCACCAGTGAGCGCTTCCACAGAAGGGTGTAACTCCTCGCGTCGCCCGGACTGACGATGAAGTCGTAGTCGTTGTAGCTCGACACGAGGTCGAAGACGCGCGTCTGCGCAAAGCCCGCGTCCCGCGCGAGACGGTGGTATCCCGCGGCGTCGTAGAGCCAGG
>JAICUE010000511.1 GCA_025936015.1 Gemmatimonadaceae bacterium | reverse complement strand
GCGACGTACGACGTGACGAAGCGCGCCGTCGAGCGAGCGCGTCGTGGCGGCGGAGTGACGCTCATCGAGTTGATGACCTATCGCCGGAAGGGGCACGCGGAGCACGACAACCAGTCGTACGTGCCCGAAGGCGAGATCTCGCGCTGGGAGAAGGAGAACGATCCTCTCGATCGTTACGTCAGGCAGCTCACGCGCGAGTCGGTCGCGAAAGCCGACGATCTCTCGGCCATCGACACGCGGGTCCAGGACGAGATCGACGCCGCGACCGACGTCGCCGAGCAGTCGCCGATGCCCGAGCCGACGGACGCGCTGATCGGGGTGTACGACGAACCGGCCAGCGTCGAACCGCTCTGGTTCCGGAGCGGAGTGAAAAGCGCGGTCGAGAAGAACGAGCGCGCGTCCGGCTGGGGGACGTATGACGGCTGAGCCTAACGGCGAGGTCACCTTCCTCGAAGCGATCCGCCAGGCGCTCTTCGAGGAGATGGAGCGCGATCCGAACGTCTTCTGCCTCGGCGAGGACATCGGCGCGTATGGCGGTGCCTTCAAGGTCACCGACGGGCTGCTCGCGAAGTATGGCGAGAAGCGTGTCATCGATACGCCGATCAGCGAGATCGCGATCATCGGCGCGGCCGCGGGCGCGGCCCACATGGGAATGCGCCCCGTCTGCGAGATGCAGTTCATCGACTTCATCTCGTGCGGTTACGACATGCTCACCAACTACGTCGCGACCGCACGCTATCGCGCCTTCCTGCCGACGCCGATGGTCGTCCGCGGGCCCAGCGGTGGCTACGTGCGCGGTGGCCCCTTCCACTCGCAGAATCCGGAGGCTGCGTTCCTCCACACGCCGGGGCTGAAGATCGTGTATCCAGCGACCGCGTCGGATGCGAAGGGACTGCTCAAGTCGGCGATCCGCGATGATGACTGCGTGCTGTTCTTCGAGCACAAGTACCTGTACCGCCGCGTGAAGGAGCAGATGCCTGACGGCGATCACCTCGTCCCGATCGGAAAGGCCCGCGTGGCGCGCGAGGGTACGGACCTGTCGATCATCACGTATGCGGCGACGGTGTGGAAGGCGCTCGAGGCAGCCGAGACGCTCGAACGCGAACTTGGACTCTCTGTGGAAGTAATCGACCTCCGTTCACTGCTTCCGATGGACGACGAAGCGATCGTGGCGACCGTCCGCAAGACAAATCGGGCGCTGATCGTCCACGAGGACACTCGCACGGGCGGGATCGCCGGTGAGATCACGGCCCGGATCAATGAGCTCGCGTTCGAGTGGCTCGACGCGCCGGTGCTTCGCGTGACCGCGGCGGACGTCCCGCTGCCGTACGCGCCTCCACTCGAGGACTACGTGCTGCCGCAGACCGCGGACATCGTCACCGCCGCGAAGCGGCTCGCGGAGTATTGAGATGAGCCGTGTGGCTGCGCCTGGTGAGCCGCCGCTTCGGCCGGCAATCCGCAATCCGCTGATCGGGTGCATGACGATCTTCGTCGGGTTTTTCGGCGGCGGGATGATCACCCTGCTCCTCGCTCGCATCTGGGATGCGGTGACCGGGTGCAGCGCGCCGGACGGTTTGCCAGTTTGCGGAAATTGGGCGATGTATGCTGGGATCGGTGGTCTGATCGGCGCGATCCTGCTGCCGACTGTCGTCTTCATCAAGCTGTCGCGTTCCGACGCGGCGGCCCGTGACTCAGCTCAATAGGAGTTTTCGTGGCACGCATCGACGTGGTCATGCCGCAGATGGGAGAATCGATCGCCGAGGGGACACTGTCGAAGTGGCTCAAGAAGGTCGGCGACGCGGTGAAGCGGGACGAGCCGTTGTTCGAGATTTCGACCGACAAGGTCGACGCCGAGATTCCCGCCCCGACGGCCGGGGTGCTGGCGGAGATCCTCGTCAACGAGGGCGAGACTGTCGCGGTGCAGACGGTCGTCGCGCGGATCGAGTCGGCCAAGGGCGCGGCGGCGGGTGGGAGCGGAGCCGCGGCTGGTGGCGGCGCGGCGGGGAACGG
>JAICUE010000141.1 GCA_025936015.1 Gemmatimonadaceae bacterium | reverse complement strand
GGTGACGCGGACTCCGTCGACGAGGATGACGCCCTCGAAGTGGTCGAGATGCCTGCGCGGGAGGTTGTCCGCAAGCGGAGGGGGCGCCCCGGCGTCGCCGCTGACTTCGATGCGCTTGCGCAGCATGTAGCCGGTGGCCGTGTCGCCAGGCTGCCGCGTCACGATCGAAACGAGCGCCTTGCCGTTAGGCGCCGACGAGCCCTTGATCACGTCGATCGACGCGATCCGATCGGGGCTGATCGCGTTCGCGTCGGCGGCGGAGACTACCACACCATTGACCTCGTACTGCGCATCGACGGTGTCTTTCATGAACGAGAGCTTCTGCGCGCTGGCGGTTGCACTCGCCGCGGTCATGTCATCGACCTCGGTCTGGGTCGGGAGCTTCGCCTCGCAGGCGGCGACGAGTGCAATCGCGGCGAACGCGATCGCGGCGCCGCCGTGCAGCAGCGGGAATCGGGAAGTGCGTCGTGTCATGGCAATGAGCCTCTGCTGAAGGTGTGATGATTCGTCGGCGAGCGCTGGCGCGCCGATGCGGAGGCCGGAGCAGCGTCCGGCAAGATCGATCAGGAGTGTTCCGTAGGGGCGTGCGGCGACGCCATGGCGCAAGACGCGACCATCGCAATCCAGCTCGACGGCGAGCCGCAGTCGGGAGAGCATCCACCACACGGCCGGATTCCACGGCACGATCGCGGCTGCGACGCACCCAGCCGCGAGCAGCAAGGGATCGCGCGCGGCGACATGTTCGCGCTCATGGACAAGGACGAGATGCTGTTCGGCGGGACTCCGCTCGAGCAGCCAGCCGGGCACCACGATCTCGGGACGTGACAGCCCAACGACCGCAGGTCCGGCGTCCGGGGCGACGCGAACGCGCGTGCCCTGCACATCGAGGAGAGGCCACTGCCCGCGAGCGCGGCGAAGGCGGCCATACACCGCCGCGAACAGCCCGAGTAGAACGACGGTCAAGCCCGCCCATCCAACGGCGAGCCAGCGGTCGAGCGCACGGGGAATTCGCGCTGCCGTCGCCGCGATCGCCCAGCGGAGGGCCTCGCCGACAGCGGTGAGCGCCGCGCGGGCGCTGCCTAACGCTGCCGCTGCCCAGCCGACCGGGAGGGTCGCGGCGCCGGCCGGGCCCGCCGGTGTCGCGGTGGCAACGGGAAGAACGAGCGACGGCGCTGTTCGCCGTGGCGCAGCGGCGACGAGCGCCACCGTCAGGCCTAACGCGGCGAGCCAGATCCAGCGCGCCGGCCGGCCGGCGCCGCGGAGCACGCTCTCGCCGAGCGCGGCGACGGCGGCGAGAAGGATCCCGGTGACGAGCCCGTAGATCATCCATGACGCCGTCAGCGGCGCTTGCAGGGCGGCGCTCACTTTTCGTCCTCGAGCCGGCGCGCGAGCAGGCGGCGCATCTGCTCCAGCTCGGCGCGCCCGAGCCCGCGATCGGAGACGATCTGGGCGAACATCTTCTCGGCCGAGCCCTGGAAGATCGCGTCGCGAATGCGCGCGAGCGCGCTGCCGCCAGCGCGTTCGGCCTTCACCGTCGGGTGATACCGATACGCCCTGCCCTCGGCTTCATGGCGGACGTAGCCCTTTTCCTCGAGGGTCTGGAGCGCCGAGAGCACCGAGGTGTAGGCGAGATCCTCGGGGAGCGCATCGCGGACCTCTGTGACGGTCGCGGAGCCAAGTCGCCAGAGGATGCTCATGACCTCGAGCTCGCGCGGGGGAAAGTAGATGTCGCTCATGCCGGTGCGGACGGGGTGGCCGGGGTAGTAGCTACTGCTCTTTCCGTAGGCTACAATCCGAACTAGCGGATGTCAACTGTTTTTTCCGTAGGTCGACGGAAACCTCGACACCGCCTGTCCGTTTCCCGATCTCGCCGATGCCAGTACCCCGTTCTCTCCCCGCGCTCATAGCGCTCACCGCGCTCGCCGCCGTCGCCTGCGGACCACGGCGCCTGGCCGTTCCGCATCCGGTCGCGCCCGACGCGCCGCCGCGACTGGTCGGCTACCTCTTCGCGCCCGCCGCGCACGCGCCGGGCCTGATCGCGGGGCTCCCCGCTGAGGAGCTTACGCACATCAATTATGCGTTCGCCAACATCTCGCCGGCCGGTGCGCTGGTGCTCGGCAACCCGTGCGTCGATGTCGGCGCGTGCGACTCGACCGCCGCGCTTCCCGACACGTTAGGCGGGAACTTCGCCGCACTGGCCCGGCTGAAGGCGACGCATCCGCAACTCCGCGTCCTCATGTCGATCGGCGGGTGGACCTGGTCGGGACGTTTTTCCGATATCGCGCTGACCGACAGCACTCGACGCGCATTCGTCACGTCGGCGATGGATCTCGTGATGCACAGGTGGCCGGGCCTGTTCGACGGTTTCGACGTCGACTGGGAATTCCCGGTAGCGGGGGGTCTCCCGTCGAACGCGGCCCGCCCGGAGGATCGCGCGAACTACACCCTTCTGCTCGCCGAGCTGCGCCGCCAACTGGACGACGAATCGGTTCGTACGGGCCGCAAGTACACGTTGACCGTCGCCCTCAACGCGCACGCGCCGCGCAACGATCGCGTCGAGTTCGATCGCATCGTCCCGCTGCTCGACTGGATCAACGTGATGGCCTACGATTTTCACGGTGGTTCGCCGATCGCGAACTTCAACGCGCCGCTGCATTCTCCCGCCGGCGATCCGGCGCCGTCGTACAACGTCGACTCATCGGTCGCGATGTACCTCGCGGCGGGCGTCCCAGCCGAGAAGCTGGTGATCGGCGTGCCCTTCTATGGCCGCGCGTTCGGCGGCGTCGGCGCCGCGCACGACGGCCTGCTGCAGCCGGCGACGGCCGCTCCCCCGGCCGACGTCACCGCCGGAGGAATGAACTACCGGCAGCTCGTGGCGAAGCAGCTCGAGACGAAGGGCTTCACCCGCCATTGGGACCCGATCGCCCAGGTGCCGTGGCTCTACAACCCCACGACCGGGGCGTGGATCACCTACGACGACGAACAATCGATTGCGGCGAAAGCCGCGTACGTGCACGAGCACGCGTTAGGCGGGGTGATGATCTGGGAGCTTTCCGGCGATGACAATGGAAAGCTGACGAAGGCGATTGGGAAGGAGATTTACGGGGATTGAGGGCGCGTTCCTCGTCCCTCGTCCCTCGTCCAACAAGGAACGAGGAACTACCCCCGCGCCCGGCTCGCTTTCTCGTTCCTTGCCTTCTCGATGAACTCCGCGAGCGGCATGATGGTTTGCTTGTTCCCTTCCGCCCCGCGCGCGCGAACGGCGACGGTCCCCTGCTCTGCTTCGCGGGCGCCGATGACTGCCATGTACGGCACCTTCATCACTTCGCCGTCGCGAATGCGGTACTTGAGCGTCTCGTGGCGGGCGTCGAGATGCGCGCGAAGTCCCGCGGCCTTCATCATGTCGGTCGCCGCCGCGGCAGCACCGGTCACGTCTTCGCTGATCGGGATGACGCGAACCTGCTCGGGGGCGAGCCAGAGCGGGAAGGCGCCGGCGTAGTGTTCGATCAGGCCGCCGACGAAGCGTTCCATGCTGCCGACGAGGACGCGGTGCAGCATGAAGGGGCGATGGCGCGCGTTGTCGGCCCCGATGTACTCGAGGTTGAAGCGCTCGGGGAGATTGAAGTCGAGCTGCACCGTCGGTCCCTGCCACTTCCGGCCGATCGCGTCGATCAGCTTGAAGTCGAGCTTGGGGCCGTAGAAGGCGCCGCCGCCTTCGTCGATGGTGTACTCCTGGCCGCGCCCCTGCAGCACGGCCGCGAGCTTGGCTTCCGCCCAGCGCCACTGCTCCGGCTCGCCTAACGCTTTCTCCGGGCGGGTCGAGAGCTCGATCGTGTACGGGTAGCCGAAGGTCGTCAGCATCTCGTCGACGAGGTCGAGGAGGCGGGCGATCTCGTTGTCGATCTGTTCCTGCGTGCAGAACACGTGCGCGTCGTCCTGGGTGAAGCCGCGGACGCGGAGCATGCCGTGCAGCACGCCGCTCCGCTCGTAGCGATAGACCGTGCCGAACTCCGCGTAGCGGATCGGCAGGTCGCGGTACGAGCGCTGGTGGCTCTCGTAGATGCAGATGTGGCCGGGGCAGTTCATCGGCTTCGGGCGGTACGCGGCGCCCTCGACCTCCATCGCCCCGAACATGTTCTCCTTGAAGGTCTGCAGGTGCCCCGAGATCTCGAACAGCTTCTCGCTGACGATGTGCGGGGTGTAGACCAGCTCGTAGCCGTGACGGAGAATCAGCTCCTTCTCGTAGCTCTCGATCTCGTTGCGGACGATCGCGCCCTTCGGGTGCCAGAGGATCAATCCCGCGCCGACGCGCGGGTCGGTGCTGAACAGATCGAGCGCCGCGCCTAACGTGCGATGGTCGCGGCGCTTCGCTTCCTCGAGGCGACGCAGATACGCGTCGAGATCGGCCTGCTTGAACCACGCCGTGCCATAGATCCGTTGCAGCATCGGCCGCTTCTCGTCACCGCGCCAGTACGCGCCCGCGGTGTGCGTCAGCTTGAAGAACTGCAGGATGCGGCCGGTGTCCGGCACGTGCGGACCGCGGCAGAGATCGATGAACGGGCCATCGGTGTACGTCGAGATGATCTCATCCGCGCCGAGGTCGTCGATGCGCTCGAGCTTGAGCGGATCGTCGGCGAAGCGCTGCTTCGCTTCGCCACGATTCACTTCAGCACGGACGAACGGATATTTCTCGGCGACTACCTTGCGCATCTCTGCTTCGAAGAGCGCGAGATCGTCGGGAGTGAACGGCTCCTTCACCCCGAAGTCGTAGTAGAAGCCGTCCTCGATTGCCGGACCGAAGCCGATCTGGGCATCGGGACGAACGCGCCGGACCGCGGTCGCCAGCACGTGCGCCGCGGAGTGGCGAAGGACGTCGAGCGCCTTCGCGTCCTTGTCGGTGAGGACGCGGAACGCACCGCTCCGGCGCAGCGGCGTCATCAGGTCCTGGATTTCGCCGTCGATCTCGACGGCAACCGCCGCCTGCAGGAGGCGGGGGCCAATGGCGCCGACGACGTCGCGCGGAAGGGTGCCGGGCGCGACTTCGCGCACCGAGCCGTCCGGAAGTGTGAGGCGAAGCTGCGCGTCGGACGCGTCGGGTCGGTCGATCATGAGGTTGGTGGTCGGACGGAGTCGTTGAAGCACCGGCGCAGTGCGCGCCGGCCGGGCGCGCTACGAGTTGATGAGCGGCGCGACCGCGCGGCCGTAGCGGATATACAGCCAGATGCCGATCACGAGGACGACGGCGATCGCCGCCCACACGAGGAGACGTGACAGCGGCACCGGCTCTTCGGGTGGTAGCGGTTGCGGAGTCGTCATCGATTTCGGAAGTCGGCGCTCGTTCGCGTCGCGTGATTTCGAGCGCGATCGCGGCACGCGGATGGCGAGAGCGCGCGGGTTTTCTGCTATCGGTAGGTGGCCTTGATCTTGCACCCCTCGCGGGGGACAAGACGTGAAACTATAGTCACGCAACTCACTTCGCCACAGGTTCTTATGGCTTCTTTTCGCTATCGTGATCGCGGACCGTCGGGCGCTGGGCTCGCGATGAGCGTCGCTGCGGGCGCGCTCGTCGGATTCGTCGCCGGTGCGTTCTTCGCGCAGCGTGCCGGCGGGATCGGCGCGCTCACATCGAAGCTGCGCGGCGCACTCGGTCGCGGCGGCGCGGCCGATCTCGACACCGACGAGTTCGAGCAGGAAGACGACGAATTCTACGGTGAAGAAGACGAGACCTATGTCGGCGCCTCGCTCGAGGAGAATGTCCTCGAGGCATACATGAACGATCCGATCCTGAGCGAGCGCGCGGTGGACATCGGCGAAATCGGCGAAGGGATCATCGAGCTCGCCGGCTGGGTCGAGACCGAAGAAGAGGCCGAGCATGCGGTGACGCTGGCGCGCGGCATCGTCGGCGTCGACACAGTGGTCAACCGGCTGAACGTCGGCGAAGAAGAGGAGCAGCTCGAGGAGAACTTCGAGCGCTACGCGAGCGGCGACGATGCACTGAACGAGGCGCGCTGGGAGGGGCAGCAGGTCGGAACGGGCGCGCGCCGCCAGGGTTCGTCGGCGGAGATCGATCGTCATGCCGATCCGCACACCGAGCTGCAGGCGAAGTGGCTGTCCGAACAGGCCGCGCTCGACAACGCCGCCGAAGACACGGAAGGGCTGGCCGAGCGCCGCGCCCGCACGAAGAAGGCGACGAAGGGCGATCGCACCGGGGGCTCGCCGATCGCGCCGACCGGGGTTCCGAAGAGCGACCACGTTGCGGCGCCGCTCGAGTCTCCGGAGTCGAGTCCGATCGGCGAGCCCGGGTCGGCCGGCAACGCGCCGTATCGGGCTGACTGACACGCGGGAGCGCCCGGCGCAGTGACGAGGGCACGGCACGCAACGCGTGTCGTGCCCTCGCTGCATTCCGCCGCCGCACCGCGATCGGCCGGATCGCTTCCGGGAGCAATGGCCGGACGGTTAGCTTGCAGCTTCCGCCCCGCGCACACCTCCGCACCGCCGATGACCGCTCCCGCCCACTCCCCCGGCAACCAGCCGGCCGAGATCCCCGCGCAGTACGACCCCGCGGCAACAGAGCGGGAGCTCTACGCGCAGTGGATGCGAGCGGGCGTGTTCACGGCGCGTCCCGAGCGGACGACGCGCCAGGGCGGCGCGCATGCGCCATTCACGATCATGATGCCGCCGCCTAACGTGACGGCGATCCTCCACGTTGGCCACGGGCTGAACAACACCGTGCAGGACGT